>CAZLNA010000199.1:0-4787 GCA_964560485.1 uncultured Desulfobacula sp.
GCAAGCAAATACTGCAATGTTTCGTCAAAGACCATCATCAACTGGGTGGAGGCCGGTCACATTAAAGCCTACCGAACCGTGGGAGGACATCGGAGAATACAAAAAGCCGATCTGGAAACCTTCATGCGAAAACAGGGGATCCCCATTCCTGAAGAAAAACAGGAGAGCGGTAGAAAGAAAATTCTCGTGGTTGACGATGACATGATCATCGTTGAATCCATCGTACAGGCGCTGGAGGAAGACGAATTTGATTACGAAGTCATTTCCGCATCTGATGGGTTTGAAGCCGGTCTTCAGGTGAACCACTTCAAACCGGATCTGCTGATTCTAGACATTATGATGCCGGATATCAAAGGATATGATGTCTGCAAAAAAATCAAAACCACAAAAAAAACCCAGCACACCAAAATCATCGTTCTTTCCGCCTATCTTGATGATGAAAAATTCGCAAAGATGAAAGAATACGGTGCAGATGTCTGTTTCTCAAAGCCATTGCCCCTGCCCCAGCTCAAAGATGAAGTGGCCAAACTACTCGGATTAAAATAACAAGGAGGCAGATCATGAATTTAAAAGAATCTTTAAAGCAAAAAAGATTTGTTGTGACGTCCGAAGTGCAGGTTCCCTTAACTGAGGAAGAGCCTGAGAGTATCGTGGAAAGCCTCTCAAAACTAAAAGGCCGGGTGGACGGCGTCTCGGTCGCTGAAATTGAATTTGAAGGGGTTGTCACGGACACGATTAAAAGCTGCGATCTGCTTAAACAGAACAACCTGAACGCGATTTATCAGACCACCACAAGGGACAAAAACAGATACCAGCTGCAAAAGGACCTGACCCAGGCCCACGAAACCGGCGTGGAAAATCTGCTGGTCTTTACTGAGGATTACCGGATATCCGGCGATACACTTCAGGAATCGATGTTCTTCCATGTGGACTCCGGAAAACTGGCTTCTGTAATGGACCACTTAAAACAGGGCGTTTCCATTGAGGGCAATGACCTGGACAACAAAATGGAATTCACGCTTGGTTCAGGGATTGAGACCCCCTGGGGGAAGAACATGCCCAAAAAAGGCATGGAAGAAATGGAGGATATGATCAACGTCGGTGCCGGCTATTTTCTCACCACGCCAATCTTTGACGTGGAACAGTTTTCCCGGTTCATGAAACAGGTGGAACCTTTTGGTGTACCTGTTATTGCCGAAGTGATGATACTGAAAACAGCCGGAATGGGAAAATTTTTGAACCGTCATTTTAAATCCGGGCTTGTCCCTGACTGGGTGATCCAGAAATTGATGACTGCACCCAATAAAAAGAAGGCGAGCCTGGAATTATTTGCCGATACGGTGAACAGCCTGAAAGATCTCTGCCAGGGAGTTCACATCATTACCATTGGAGGAGCTGACAACCTGGTACCGTATCTGAATGCAGCAAAACTAAGATAGGGGGGATCGTGCAATGGCAGAGGCGATTAAGATCGATACACTTGATACTGAATTCAAAGAGGAGGTCCTGGGCAAGATACCAGACGCCAATTTTGACCTGTGCCTGACCTGCGGCACCTGCACCGGCGGGTGCCCTGCATCAGAGCTGATGGATATGGATCCCAGAAAGCTGATTCGAATGCTCAACCTGGGAATGGATGAAGAGGTGCTCAAATCGGATTGGAAATGGGTGTGCTCCATGTGCATGCGCTGTGTCACCGCCTGTCCCATGAAGATCAATATTCCTGCACTGGTCTACAATATGCGGGCCACTATCCCAAGGGAAAAAAGACCGAGAGGTATCCTGGGATCCTGTGATCAGCATATCCGCACCGGGAGCGCCATGGGCGCCCAGAAGGATGATTTCACATTCACGGTGGAAGATGTGGCTGAAGAAATCCGGGAGGAACACGAAGGATTTGAAGATCTGGAAGTGACCGTTGACCGGGTGGGGGCGACCATGGTCCTGAACCAGAACTCGAGAGAACCGGTGACAGAACCCGAGGAACTCGGACCGCTGTGGAAAATCCTTCACAAGGTAGGGGCCGACTGGACCTACCCCTCTGTGATGTGGGGCGGTGAGAATTATTGTATGTTTTTAGCAGATAATGAAGGCTGGAAATATATTATTGAAGAATTTGTACTTCATGTGGATAACAATCTGAAAAGCCCTATTGTGGTCAACACCGAATGAGGGCACTCCTATTTTGCAATCCTGGAAGGATTGCGCCGCTTTAACATACCGCACAAGTTCAAGCTGGTCACCATATTAGAGCTATATGCCGAGTGGATCAGAAAAGGGGTGCTCAAGGTCAATTCAGACTGGAACAAAGATATTGGCGCCAAGTTCACTGTACAGGATCCGTGCAATATTGCCCGGAAAACCGGGTCCAACAAGATCGTGGATGACCTTCGCTTTGTCATCAAAACCGTTGTGGGAGAAGAAAATTTCATCGACACCGTGCCCAACCGCGGCAACAATTACTGCTGCGGCGGTGGCGGCGGTGCTCTCCAGGCCGGTTTTCCGGATCAGCGGCGGGCTTACGGCAGGATAAAATACAATCAGATCATGAAGACCGGTGCTGATTACGTCATTGCCCCCTGTCACAACTGCCACGGGCAGATCGAGGATATGGGCCATCATTATGGTGCAGACTACCGGGTGGTTCATTTATGGACTATCATTGCGCTGGCCATGGGTATGCTGGCAGAAACCGAACGCACCTATCTTGGGCCGGATCTGGCTGAAGTGGGACTATAAAAAGGAGGTTCATCAATGGCCAACAACGGTAAAGGGTCAGTGATGGTCGTCGGTGCCGGCATCGCCGGTATTCAGGCGTCATTGGACCTTGCAGATTCAGGATATCTCGTATACCTGGTGGACAAGAATACTGCCATTGGCGGAACAATGGCACAACTGGACAAGACATTTCCCACCAATGACTGCTCCATGTGCATCATCTCACCCAAACTGGTGGAAGCCGGCCGTCACCTTAATATCGAACTGATGACCATGACCCAGGTTGAGGACATACAGGGAGAAGAAGGTGACTTCACCGTCACCCTGAAAGAAGAGGCCCGGTACATCGACATGGAAAAATGTACCGCCTGCGGCGAATGCGCCAAGGTCTGCCCGGTCGATCTGCCCAGCCAGTTCGATGAGTCGCTCTGCGACAGGAAGGCTGCCTTTAAACTCTATCCCCAGGCCATGCCGTCCGCCTATGCCATCGAGAAAAAGGACACAGCCCCCTGCCGGCTCACCTGCCCGGCCGGACTCAATGTCCAGGGATATGTCCAGATGGTCAAGGAAGGGAAATATCAGCAGGCGCTTGAAATCATCATGGAGCAGCTGCCGCTGCCCGGCGTTCTCGGCAGAGTCTGCCCCCATGAGTGCGAAGATGCCTGCCGCAGATGCCAGGTAGACGCGCCTGTTGCCATCCGGGATCTGAAACGGCTGGCAGCAGATGCCTTTGACCCGAGAGAGATTCAAATCGAATGTGCGCCTAAAATCAATAAAAAAGTCGCTATCATCGGATCAGGCCCGGCCGGTCTGTCAGCCGGATACCACCTGGCCAGAAAAGGGGTGGATGCCACGATTTTCGAAGCCCTGCCCAAAGCCGGCGGTATGCTCAGGGTCGGCATCCCGGATCACCGCCTGCCGCCTGAGGTGCTGGACAAGGATATAGAAGTCGTCACCGGCCTCGGGGTGGAACTTGAATGCAACAAAGCCCTGGGAAAGGATTTCACCGTTAAGAGCCTTATGGATGACGGGTATGATGCGGTATTTTTAGGGCTTGGCGCACACAAGGGGATCACCCTGGGTATCCCTGGAGAAGATTTGGACGGTGTCCGCCAGGGGGTGGATTTTCTAAGAGAACTCAACCTCACCGGAGAAACCGTGGTCGGTAAAAACGTGGCCATTATCGGCGGCGGGAATGTCGCCATTGACGTGGCCCGGTCTGCCGTCCGCCTGGGAGCCGAAGAAGTAACCATCCTTTACCGCAGGACCCGAAAGGAAATGCCGGCATGGGAAGAGGAAATCTGTGCAGCAGAAGATGAAGGGGTTAAAATCACCTATCTGGCCGCACCGGTTGAACTCCTTGAAGAGAACGGTCATGTCAGCGCCGTTAAAGTTATCCAGATGGAACTGGGTGAGCCGGATGCATCCGGCAGGCGGCGGCCTGTGCCGGTCAAGGACAGCGAATACGACATAAAAATAGACCAGCTCATACCGGCTATCGGCCAGCGGCCGGATATTTCTGTTCTGGAAGAGCTGGCAGATGTTAAAATCAGCAGATGGGACACCACTGAAGTCCATCCGGTCACCCTTGAAACAGACATGAAAGGGGTCTTTGCCGGCGGAGACCTGCAGACCGGCCCGAGTGTCGCCATTGCAGCCATTGCCGCAGGCATGGAAGCGGCTGAATCGATTCATCGCTATCTCATTGGCCGGGATATGGAAGAAGACCGGGAGATTCCAGCGGTTGAAGAACCCCAGTTCCGTCCGGTACCGGACGACATGCCCATTGAAAACCGTTATAAGATGCCGGAGCTGGAAATCGCAGCACGGGCCGGCAATTTCAATGAGGTGGAGCTTGGCTATGCTGAGGAAGACGGTCAAAAAGAGGCAGCCCGCTGCCTGAACTGCGGATACTGTTCTGAATGCATGCAGTGTGTGGAGGCCTGCCTGGCCAATGCTGTGGATCACGGTCTGGTGCAAAAAGAACACACCATTCAGGTGGGTGCGGTCATACTTGCTCCGGGGTTTACCCCGTTCGAACCGAGCCAGATGGATATGTACTGCTATGG
>CAZLNA010000200.1:0-4784 GCA_964560485.1 uncultured Desulfobacula sp.
CCTATATCTGGGGTGGAAATGCAGACCTCCTGCTGGCCATTATCAAAAGCCTTGAGGATCAGATGAATGTAGCCAGGGATACTGAAAATGCCGGTGTCCGGATCATCATCATGGTGGAGGATTCACCTTACCATATTTCATCCATTCTACCGGTTCTTTACAAACAGATCGTTCTCCAGACCCAGTCTGTCATTGAAGAGTCCATCAATGAAGAACACCGGCTGCTGAAAATGCGGGGCCGGCCCAAAGTGCTGGTGGCGCAAAATTATGAAGAGGCGGTTCAACTTTACGAAACCTATAAGCCCTATCTTCTGAGTGTTTTCTCTGACATGCGCTACCCCAGAAAAGGGCTGGAAGACCCCCAGGCTGGATTCCAACTGCTGGAAATGGTCAAAACGCAGAACCCGGACCTGCCGCTGCTCATGCTGAGTACCGAGGCCCACAACCAGGAAAAGGCGGCGCAGATCCCGGCTGTTTTTATCAACAAAACGTCAAGCAATCTGAACAACCGGATCAAAAGCTTTTTTGTCTGCCACCTCGGGTTTGGTGACTTTGTGTTCCGCATGCCGGACGGCGAAGAAATCGCAAGGGCAAGCGATCTGAGAACCATTGAAAAACTGCTGGATGAAATACCGGATGAATCCATTGCCTTCCATGCCAGGAACGATGATTTTTCAAAATGGTTCATGGCCAGGAGTGAAATTGATTTTGCACTCAAACTCAAGCCGTATTCAATTGATGATTTTACCGATGCCCAGGAAATGAAGGCCTTTTTAGCTGAAAAAATTCGGGAGCGCCGGCAGGGCGCCCGCAGGGGCCAGATTATTGATTTTGATCCGGAAAAATTTGATTCTGATACGGATTTCATGAAAATCGGGAACGGATCCCTGGGTGGAAAGGCCAGGGGGCTCGCCTTTATGGCCTCCCAGATCAAGCAGCACCAGGAACTTCATGAAAAATTTGACGGGATTACCATTAATATCCCCCAGACCGTGGTGATTTCAACAGAAGGATTTAAGATGTTTGTGGATGAAAACAACCTGGCCGCCCTGCTGGAACCGGAAGCTGAACTCGAAGATGACCAGGTGATTGCAAAGTTCGTTGATGCAGAATTCCCCAAACCCCTGAAAAAAAGTCTTAAAGCCTATCTGGGCAACGTCCGGTACCCCATTGCCGTGAGGTCCTCCTCGTTATTTGAAGATGCCCATTACCAGCCGTTTGCAGGCCTTTACAACACCTATATGCTGGCCAATTCAAACCCCAGTCTTGAAAAGCGGCTCGACCGTCTGATCCTTGCCATCAAACTGGTCTATGCCTCCACCTATCTCAAGGCGCCCAGGTCCTATGCGCGCTCCACCATGCACCGGACCGAGGATGAAGAAATGGCAGTGGTGCTGCAGCAGATCACCGGATCAGAATACAATGATCACTATTTTTATCCTGCCATTTCAGGCGTGGCCCAGTCTTACAATTTCTACCCCATCGGCCATCTTCAATCAGATGACGGCATCAGCTACATCGCTCTGGGCCTGGGAAAAATCGTGATGGAAGGCGCCAAAACCCTCCGGCTCTGTCCCAAATATCCCCAGTTCCTGCCCCAGTTCTCGATCGTGGATGATATCCTGGAAAACTCGCAGAAATATTTTTATGCCCTGAAGCTTGATGAATTCCCGGATGATGAAAAATTCATCAATATCGCAGCCAGCGATCCGACCCTGGTCCAGCTTGATCTCAACGATGCCACAGACCATCCCATTGTCCGGTCCCTTTCCTCCACTTTTCATTTTGAGGACAACCGGATCAGGGATTCTTTTTCAAACAAGGGGTTTCCGGTCCTGACCTTTGCATCGATCCTTAAATACAATTCGTTTCCGCTCACCGAAATCCTTGAAGAGGTCACCCGGCTGGGCTGTCAGTGGATGGGCACCTCTGTTGAGGTTGAATTTGCCGTCAACCTGCCCCGGAGCAAGGATGAAAAACCGGTCTTTTCCCTGCTCCAGATCCGGCCCATGGGCCAGTACAGGCAGAACTTCGGCGTTTCCATCACAGAGGACCTGGTCAAAAAAGCGTTCTGTTTTTCCACCCAGTCCCTGGGCAATGGTGAATACAAAGACATTAAAGACCTTATTTATGTGGACCCGGAAACGTTTGAGGCGTCAAAAACCGTCGAGATCGCATCAGAAATCAACAAGATCAATGCCCAGTTCAATGAGAGCGGAAACAAATATGTCCTCATCGGGCCGGGCCGGTGGGGCTCTGCCGACCGATGGCTGGGCATCCCGGTGGTCTGGAACGATATCTCAAATGTCGGGGTCATGGTGGAGACAACGATTGAAAGCATCAAGGCCGATCCCTCACAGGGATCTCATTTTTTCCAGAACATTACCTCGCTTGGAATCAGCTATATCACGGTGGGGGACAGGGGTGATGATTTCATTAACTATGATTTTTTCAGATGCAACTGCACCCAGTGCCACCAGACCTCCAAATATTTAAAGCATATCCGGTTTGAAGACCCCATCAAGATCCTGGTGGACGGAAAAACATCCAAGGCAGTGATGATGCCCTATGAGAAAGAGGCAGCAGACGATGTCATGGATGATGTGCCCATAATCGACTGAATTCAGCCAGATGCAAAAAGGCCGCGTCCCCTGGGGCGCGGCCTTTTGATTTTTTCTAAAACAATGCTCAGGACTTGCGGCCGGCGCCTGCCAGACCAATAAGGCCGAGACCAAACAACAGCATTGTTGCAGGTTCCGGTACGGCCTGACCACCGCCTGTGGCATAAACCACATTGTCAATGGCAAAACCGTCTGCCGGGCCTTGAAAGAGAAAGAGCAGCTCTGATGAAAAAGATTCATCTGCCACAATACCAAAAAATTCAGAATTCAGGTTCGGCAGGTTCACCACGGCATCACCGATCTGAAGGCTGGTGATCCGGCTGTCAGAAACGCCGCTCCAGTCTGCACCGAATGCCATGATATCAAAATCAAAGGCCAGGGTAGTGCCGCCTGTGTCTCCGGTGGCGATATTGAGCTGGCCGGTCCCGTTCACATCGTTGGCATTGATGGCCGGACCCACACTGTGCCAGAAGCCGCCAAAGGTTTCACCTTCAACACTCACAGTAAAATCACCCACGTCAATCGGGGAGAACTCATAGGAGACGTTCCGGGCGTACTCATCAAAATTTTCTTCGGAAAACGTACCGCCCACAGCTGCTTCCCAGGAGGCTCTGTCCGTATAGACAGTGAGATTTACCGCATGGGCACTGGACAGCGCAAACCCGAAGAGAATCGCTGCAACTAATAAAATTCTTGAGACTTTCATGGTTAAAATTCCTTTCTTTTAATATAGTATAAACAATTATAATGACTGTTTTATGCCCGGTCATGCAGATAAATATTGTTAGCGAACATAAACAGAGTTTACATCAAACCATTCGAAAATATAAACAAAAACTTGAATGCCACATGGACAGGCGTTATGACATTTCAGCTTCATAAAAAAGCAAAATCCATGCCGCATTTTACTCATAAAGCTGTTCAAAGTCAGTGTTTTGGATTCACTACCAAAGGAAGGACGCCTCCGGCACTTGTTTTTGGGATCTTATAAATAACGAAACAATTTGAAAATATTTATAAATTTTTAATGATTGACCGGCACAACAGATGACGGGGCAGAACAGGCTGTAAAAAAAATTTCACAATACTAGGATATCTTTTTCCTATATTTATGAATCAAATTTCTGTTTTAACCAGTTGCTGCACTCAACAGGAGGTTCGTTCCTAAGGCTAATCTGCCAGGTAATACTCCACGGTTGAAACCACCCGGACCACTTTGATATGGGGGTTGTTCTTGTCACGGTTCCGGATGCTGAACTGTCCCTGGCGTGCTTTTTTGATTTTCCCCAGTTTTGAATCGGAATCCTTGGCAAATTTACGGGCCACCTGCCGGGCCTTGGTCGTGGCCTCTTCGATCATTGCCGGTTTGATCTCGTTGAGCCGGGTGAAAATATACTCAATCGTATGCCGGTAGTCGTCAGACTTGAACACGATCCCTTTTTTACCGAGTTCGGCCAGCTGGTTCATGGCCTTGCGAACGGTTTCCACCTGGTCTGAATAGACCGTGACCACCTGGTGACCGGTATACCGGAAAGGCACCCTGGCACTGCTGCCATACTGCTGGGCCAGCTTGTCCACCACAGACGGAGGTGAAAGGGTAATATCTTTTTTCTCAATACCGTTGGCCATCAGAAAGGAGACGATCTCCTGCCGGTCTTTTTCAAGTGCAATATAAAGTGCTGCAAGGCTGTTGTCTGCCCGCTGGAACTGTATGGGCCACAGGGCGATGTCAGCCGGAAGTTCTTTCTGGGCCAGGCCTTTTACTGTGACGCTTCTTTCATATTCCTTGAACGATATGACACTGCTGCCGATAAAATGCCCCATCAGGGCAAGACCGAGAAAAAGGAAAAAACCTAAAATAAACGCGCTGGTACGATCGGTTGACGGCATGGCGACTGCCTCCATTTTCAGATAATGTTGTGTGATAAGACTATGGTATTTTAACCGTCTGCTGTCGAAAGTCAAGCAGGATGCAGGCGGACTGCATACCCTTAAACGGCCTGAACCTGTCCTTGGGCCCTGAGATTTCCGATCAGAGGGGCTTTCAGGCCATGGGCCTGTTTGCAAAAAGGTTCTGGAACTGATTTAAAATCCAGCGGCTCTGTCAGGCGCTAAAGTATCTCAAGCCCGGCTTCTTTCCAGCCGTTGATACCTTTGTCCAGG
>CAZLNA010000201.1:0-4760 GCA_964560485.1 uncultured Desulfobacula sp.
TGGCAGAATATGAAATCCTTTTTAGGGAATCTGTCTACAAAGATTTCAGAAAAATCCCTAAAAAAGACCTTCAAAAAATTCTATCAAAAATCCAAAAATTAAGTACTGACCCAAGACCTTCCGGTAGTGAAAAACTAACACGCCAAGATCTTTATAGAGCACGACAAGGCAAATACAGAATCCTTTATTCCATTCAAGACAACCAACTAACAATCTGGGTCATCAAAGTTGGCCACAGGAAAGATATCTACCGTTAAATATAACAATTGTTGCAGCGGACTTTCCCATTTTCCCCAGCCTGATTGAGGGCGTAGGACAGACAATCAATGCAGTGGAAATGAACGACCGGAAATCCATGATCGAAAAAAAGCTTAAAACCGCCGGGATCGACGACATGGAGATCATTTACGACCATACCTATTACACTGATATTGAAAGGCAGAAGGCCCGGAAAAGAAAAAGGGAAAGAGACGCATCCCCAAACAATTGACGGGATCAGCATATCATCATGCCCTGTGCCATGTGCAAAATGAATGCATCATTATTGGGCTGCTGACCGTCTTCTTCGTTTAGACCGGCCGTCAGGCACCCCTTCTTGAAAAATATCAGATTGGGTAAAACATTATAGCCATCATGTCCATGCGGTCTGCTGATCCTTGAATGAGGGTCTGATGGATGGGGTTGAAAGAGGGTTAGTGGGTCAACCGTCCCCTGGGGATGGCTTTAATCTGGTTTTCCCTGGTCCGGTAATGGTTCTGTTCTCGTTCAAGGATGGTGTCTGCGGCAATGGTGCCCAGTTCCTCGTCCAGGCTGGATGAGATCTCGCCGGTGCTGATCAAAGAAAGGTAACGGGCGCAGCAGACCCGGAGAAAAGAAGTGAAATTCCCCAGGTCATGCTCCGCATCAATGGATTCATAATAGAGTTTGGTAATAAGCAGGGAGACCGTCATCCGGTCACGGGCTGCGATCTCCTCCAGGGTGGCCCAGAAGAAGTTTTCAATGCGGATGCTGGTGGAGACCCCGTCAATGCGAAGTGAACGGGTCTGACTTTTCCAGAGAGCGGCGTCGGCGTTAATGAAGAGCTGGCACATTGAAAACCTCCTGAGAAATTAGTTCTATTATAGTAATGCCATGAACTGGGCCATCCAGGCCGGGTTGGCAGGCCATGCCGGTGCAGTGACCAGGTTGCCGTCTGTTATGGCTTCTGTCATTTCAATGGTTTTGTAGGTGCCGCCGGCAGCATTGACTTCTGGGGCGCAGGCCGGGTAGGCGGAACACTGACGGCCTTTGAGAACATCTGCTGCCACAAGCATCTGGGCGCCGTGGCAGATGGCAGCCACAGGCTTGTCAGCAGAAAAAAAGTGCTGGACCATTTCAAGCACCCGGCTGTCGAGCCGCAGGTATTCAGGGGCTCGGCCGCCGGGGATCACCAGCCCGTCATAATCCTGGACATTGACCTGGTCAAATGAAGCGTTCAGGGTAAAATTATGACCGGGTTTTTCCGTGTAGGTCTGGTGTCCTTCAAAATCATGGATTGCTGTGGCAACGATATCTCCGGCAGCCTTGTCCGGGCAGACCGCATCCACTTCATGGCCTGCTGCCAGAAGGATCTGAAACGGAACCATGGTTTCGTAATCTTCGGTAAAATCACCTGTAATCATCAGAATTTTTGCCATTTTGCCTCCTTTTATGCATGGGTGTGAGAGTTATATCGGCTCTGCAGCCTGATCCTCGCTTTAAAGGAACGCTACCATGAAAACAAAAGATCCGGGTGGTACAGGAATACTACATCTGTATTTTTTTTTCCATCATAACAACGGGTTTTGTCCGAAACAGACTAAAGTTGCCTGAGCCGGTCAGTCAAAGGCATCCATGCATTTTCCCTTGTCAACAATATCGCTGAGCTCGCGGATACATTTATCATTGAGCGTCATGATATGCACCAGCCGGGCATAGGTGTCATCTTCAGTACCGACCAGTTTTTCAGCCTTAACCATGAGGTGCTGAAATGTGTCAGAAACATTGTTCATTTCTTTAAGTAATGCTTTTCTGTTTACATGTTTCTGCTTCTGGGCATCTATGACCGGTTCCAGTTTTTTTATGGAAAGTTCCACCACCAGGTCCCTGGGCAGCTGATGGCTTCTGGCAAAGCGTTCAAGGGCATTGAGCGAGTTCCTGGAAAGGACAAAGGTTTTCTGTTTCCGGTTCCTTTTGGCCGGTTCCTGTTTTGAGGCTTCGCTGGCCACCTGGTCAAGAAAGTGCTGGTTTTCAACCAGGTGGTCGAAGATGGATTTCTGCTTAACGCCGAGCTGGCTGGCAACCGTGCTGATAAGGGCAATGGCCTGCCTTGGCAGAGTAAAGGTCGCCCGGACTGACTGCCTGCCCTGAAGCGTATCTAATGATACGTCAGACGGGGGTTCTGCTTTGTTATTCAGCATGATGTCATCCTCAGTTAAATAGATTGATAATTTTGCGTTTAAATCAGCATGTACAAAAAGATAATCGAATAATATTACTTTGTCAATTTTATTTAAAAAAATAATGAAAATTTTATTGACATAGAATTTTTTATGGCTATTTTTGATTCAGACTCAAGCAAACGGGCACTGGCCCAGACAACAACAATGTTTGAAAAGGAGACACCCCATGTTTAACTCAATGCGTGATATTGACAGAATGTTCGGCGCCATGGACCTGATGCGGACCCGCATGGATCGGATTTTTAATGAATTTGACCGTTCATGGTATTACCCCCCGGCTGTGTCGATTTCTTCGAATTCACTCAACACCCGGCTTGTCGATAAAGGCGGCCATTTTGAGGTCAAGGCAGATGTTCCCGGTATGGCAAAAGAGGATCTTAATATCCGGGTACAGGGCAATTATCTGGAAATCAGCGGCAGCCGTTCAAATAGCACGCCTGAAGGGTATAAGGTCCACAGACAGGAACGGGCTGCATCCCGGTTTTCAAAAAGCCTTACCCTCCCTGATGAGGTGGATGCAGCCAAGGTTGAAGCCACATTGACAAACGGAATCCTTTCCCTGGTGCTGCCGAAAACAGAAGCAGCCAGACCCAGGCAGATCACCATTCACTGAAATACAGTAAACATCGACGCTGATTAAGGAGGCGGTCATGGAAGAAAAAAAAGAAATGGTTAAAACCGAAGAGAATATTGAAAAAACAAGCGTACTCAAATCTATTGCCCCGGTGGTGGATATCTATGAAAATGATGATGAAATCCTGGTCTATGCAGACATGCCCGGAGTGGCCAAAGACCAGATCACCGTGGACATTGACAACGGCAGACTCACGATTTCCGGCATCAGGAAACTCAACCGGCCGGGAGTGGACGGCTTACAGGCATACCAGGGTATTGAGTATGTCAGAAAGTTTTCCATCCCCCAGACCATTGATGTTGAAAAAGTGGAAGCTGAGTTGAAAAACGGGGTATTGACCCTTCAGCTGCCCAAATCTGAAACTGCCAAACCGAGACAGATAGAAATTAAAGCGGCCTGATAAAGAACAGCCGGCTGCTTCGGTCCGGGTAACGGATCTGAAAACGTGCCTTAAAACGGAACCAACAAAGAACGGCTGCCGGGGTTGCCCGGCAGCCGCTTGTTTTTTAGGGTGCAGTATAAAGCCGGTTATGCAGATTGTTTTCTGCGTATCCGGGCAAGTGCCAGGCAGCCTGAACTGAGAAGCAGGAACGATGCCGGTGCCGGAACTGCTGACGTGGTATCAAATTCATCAATGGTGCCGGTGAAGGAAACAATGGTCTGGACAAAAAGATCGTCAATCATCAGGCCGGACCAGTACTGAAAAGAAAATTCATCGCTTTCCAGAAAAAAATCACCGGTGCGGTTTTCAACGCCCGGCAGGTCACTGCCGATGCTGGTCAGGTAAAAAGGAAGGCCTGCCTGGACATCAAGTATGGTGCCGGTATCTGTTACAGATCCGCCCGAAATGACAGCGCCGCTGGCCCATTCCACCAGAACGCCGTAGATGGCGGTATTTCCGGATCCTTCAAAATCATCCTCCACCAGGAGCGTGCCTTCAAAAAGGTCTCCGTCATTGACCAGGCCTAAGATGCCGTCTTTATAATCAAGGAATGCTGAATTGTCCTGGTATCCGCCTTCAACATGAACGAACGGTTCTGCGCTGGTCCCTGAAAATGCCCAGGTCTGCAGCTGGGCCATGGCACAGACCGGCAGCAGGATAAGAAAAGCGCACACCCGGGTGATGAAAATTAGAGTTTTCATTCTGCCTCCGTTAATCAAAACAAAAAGTTATGACATCAGTTTTCTTCGTCTTCCTGCAAGGGTCAGGCAGCCAAAGCAGAGCATTACAAAGGTTGACGGTTCAGGAACAGACGCGGCGGTACAGAACTCGTCAATGGTGCCGTTGATGGTGACAATGGTCTGAACAAACTGGTTGTCGATCATCAGGCTGGACCAGTACTGAAAATAAAAATGATCGCTTTCCAGATAGAATTCGCCATGGCGGTCTTCAACACCCGGCAGGTGGCCGCTCATCCCTGTCATGAAGAACGGCATGTCATGGCGGACATCAATGGGTACTGCCGTATCAGTCATGGAACCGCCGGAGATGGTCATCCCGTTGGTCCACTCGGTCATCAGGCCGTAAACTGCCGTGTTGCCGGAGCCGTGATAATCATCATCCACCAGCAGGGCACCCTGGAAAAGGTCGCCTGTGGTGACCACGCCAAGGATGCTGTTTTTGTAATCAATGAATTCTGCTGCGT
>CAZLNA010000202.1:0-4746 GCA_964560485.1 uncultured Desulfobacula sp.
GGCGGTATCCATCCGCCTGCAGCCACAAGTGCCAGCAGCGGCTGAACCAGCTCAATCCCTGCCATGGTCAAAAGGCCGATCAGCAGCAGGTATTTGATCTTCTGGCCCGGATGGGTCTGGCGTCCGGCAGCTCTTTTCCGGGGCTTCCGCCCCTTGTCCGCCCAGGCGCCGACCATATGCTGAAGCGTGCCGAGCGGACAGATCCAGCCGCAGAAAAACCGGCCCAGCAAGGCGGTCAGTGCCAGGGTCAGCGCGCCCCAGAGCAATCCCTTATACAACACCCCTGTGCTCAACAGCGCGGCCAGGCCCACCAGGGGATCGAGTTCCAGTAGCCAGCTCACAGGCCAGCCCCGCAGTTCATGCCACTGGTCTCCCACTGTGGTGACCAGACAGCTGCCGGTCAGCAGCAGCAGGAAAAATCCCTGGCAGATCCGCCTGACAATCACGATTCTCATGATGCATCCACCGGTTTGAGGGTCTGGTAATTCAGTGTACCCAGGCCTGCATCGGCCGCCTGCTGAAGATGGGGCAGCTGATCGATCCGCCGGCCCAAAATCTTGGCCCCGAATGCATCCACTGCCAGGGGATCAGTACCCGCCACCAGCGTATTTGTATCAGCCAGATCAGAGAGGGATCCGCCTGTGGGGCCGTTGTGCATCATGGCGGTCACCCCGTCGAGGATGACCAGTGTCGGCCGCACCAGCGCAGCCAGTTCCGTAATAATGGTGTGGATGTCCTGGTGAAAGACATTGCGGCGGCCGCCCAGAAGGCCGTACCAGTTTTTAATGGTCATGGACGCACCACTGCGATGATGATCTTTTAACGGTGCCAGCCCGATCAGGCAGTCTGCCCGGACCAGCGGTTCCACCAGTACGGGCCATTCCCGGATCAGCCGCGCCCCTGGAAGGGAAACCGCAGAAAAACGCTCAATTGAGGGCAGTACGACCCTGCCGCCGGCTGCTTCGGCAGCCGCTCCAATGCCGGTCAGCCGGAAACAGCTGGCTGGATCGTTAATGGGATTGTCGGTCACCATCACATCTGCAGCGCCGGCCTGAAAACAGGCTGTCACCAGGGCCTTTACCAGGTCCGGGTGGGATGTGGCGCAGATTGCCGGAGGAGAGGCAAAAGCGGCATTGACCTTGATCACCACACGGTCTTTGGGTTTGACAAACCGTTTCATGCCCCCCAGGGCGCCCAGGGCCCGCTGGAGCAGTTCCGCCCGGTTTCTGCCTCTGGCAATGGCCATGGCCGGTCCCTGATCATGCGGCCTGGAAAAATCCGGAAGGCTGCTCAGGGCTTTTACAGACGGTTCCAGAGGGGGCGGGTCTGCACGGTGCAGCCACCACCCTCCGCCAAGGGCTGTTGCCGAGACCAGCCCGGCTTTGACAGACCGCTGGATGAATTCGCGCCGGTTAAGATTCGTCATCATTGATCTCCTGCAGCCGGTATCGGATTTGTCCGGCCAGTGAGAGTGCAGATTCCCTGTCCGGAGCCTCATGAACCCCGATCAGGTACCGTCCCTGAAAAAGCACCACCTCTATGGTATCAAGGATATCGATGACTGCAATACCTTTCGGCCCTTCAAGGAGCGTTCCGCCGAATTCCAGGTAAAAATCTCGGATGGTCTCAGCCAGGACCTCTGCTTCGGCTTCAGATTCCTGCCGCGCCACATAGGCGGTGACCTGGGTATTATTGATCTGATAGAAGGCGGTAAACACCTGGTTGAAGCCGGTGATTCCAAAGGCATCCGAGGCAACCAGGGAACGGCTGCCGTCAACCCGGTCCTGTTCAGGAAAGAGCGCCATTTCAGTGACCTCTGCTGCATCTGCCCCGATCGTTTCCACAAAGGCGGCTGCCATGTCCCCGGCCGCTGCCATCAGGGGCTGCGACGGCTGGGCCCCCACCACTTCCAGGTAGTAGCGCCCGTGGGCGAGATACTGGCCATTGGGGGTAGTGTAGGCAAACAGGGTCGGCCCGCCGGCCGTCACATTCCCTCTTCGCTGCATGCTGAAAACGGAAAAGGCGTTCCGGGCCGTGCCCATGTCATAAATAAAGATTTCAAACCAGAGCGCCGGATCACTGGCAAGGACAAAGCGCTGGGCGTCAAGGGATTTAAAACCGGCACTGAAATAAAGTTCAGCCTTGCCGTTTATCTTGTCAGAAAGCGTGTGTGGATCAAAATGCTCCGGTGCAGACAGGGGGTCAAGCCCTTCAGGCGCCAGATCTGTCAGTGAGACAGCTAAACCGCCGGCCTTTGGCTGCGTCAACACCTGGCGCGCGGTCACAGCCGGATTGAACTCGCTTTGAACATGGTAAATGCCCAGAACGATCGCAGCAAGCACTGCCAGCACACCGATACCCACTGCCCGTTCCATCGGTGATGCCCTGTATTTTTCAGACACTGGGGTCATTGAATACCTTTCCCTGGTTTTTTTTATCTGATCGGCTGCCTGGTACGATTATTCCAGGATAACCTGGATTTGTTTTTTATTCTAGCAAGGGAGTACCTATCCAAAAGGTCCTTGTCAAGTTTTTTTCAGGCCATCCGGGCACGGATCACCTGTAGTACGTCACAAAGGTTGTTTCCTGTCCGGATTTTTTTTCCGCATTCTTGTCGTTGCGCGTCTTTGGAGAAAATGATAACATCCTCTGTAGCGAACGCAGATTCCCAAACCCATATCGTAAAAGGAAATTGTCATGTCTAAAATCAATGTTCATTCAATTTCGTTTAAACTCATCATTGGCGGCTGCCTGCTCACCCTGATCCCCATGCTGATTATCGGATGGATCTCTATCAGCAAATCATCAAATGCGCTTTTACATATTGGTCAGGAAAACCTCAGGGAACAGGCACATGAAATTGCGGCGCTGGTGGAAACCAACCTTGAACTGCAGGCCGACACTGCCAGCATTTTCGCTACCGGAGAGCACCTGGTCACCACCCTTGAGACTGTCAAGGACTTTGGCGCAGACGGTGCCACCGAAGACCTTCAGAGGCTGCGCAACGAACTGAAAAAGGCATACAAGACGCTTGACGACCATTTTTTAGGCATTTTTATCACCAATACTGAAGGGCTGCTCCTGACCGGCGAACTGGCCAGCGGCAAAGAATATAAAGGATCCAACATTTCAACCCGGGGATATTTTCAGGAAGCCAAAAAGACAAAACAAGCGGCTGTCGGTGAAATTGTCCGCTCCAAATCCACCGGCAAACTGATCTATGTGGTCTGCGCACCGATCCTGTCTGATTCAGGCGATTTCTTAGGCGTTTTCGGCATGTCAGTGAAAGCCCAGTTTCTTGTCGACCTGATCTCGGGCACAAAATACGGGAAAACCGGATACGGCTGGATGCTCAATAAAGACGGGGTCTTTATTGCCCATCCCAATGAAAAAAATATATTGACACTTGATGCCACCACCCTGGACGGAATGGAAGAGATTGTCAAGGGCATGAAAAACCAGGAAAAAGGGGTCCAAGGCTATGTATTTAAAGGCATAACAAAAATTGCGGGTTTTGCGCCCGTCCCCATGAAAAAATGGAGTATCGCGCTTACACAGGATGAGGCGGAATTCCTGGAAACACCAAATGCCATCAGAAATTATATCGCTATCGTGGTTCTGCTCAGTATGGTGATCGTGGCCGTCATCATCATGATTACCTCAAAAACCATTATCAAGCCCATTAACGACACGGTTGCCAGTTTAAAGGATATCTCCGAGGGTGAGGGCGATCTGACCACCCGGCTTGAGATCAGGACAAAGGATGAAGTCGGTCAGCTATCAGGCCGCTTTAATGATTTCATTGAAAAGCTGCAGATAATGATCAGGGATATTCAAAACGGGGTCAACACCCTGTCCTCCTCATCCACAGAGATGTCCGCCATTGCAAAGGACCTGTCTGACGGATCTGCCCAGACCTCTGAAATGGCCCATACCGTGTCTGCGTCTGCAGAAGAGATGACCGCGAATATGAACAATGTGGCTGCGGCCATGGAGGAATCGAGCGTCAATATCAATACCGTGGCCAGTGCAGCCGAGCAGATGACCTCAACCATCAATGAAATCGCACAAAATGCGGAAAACGCCCGGAATATCACCCAGGAAGCGGTCACCAAAGCCAACGAATCCACTCAGATCATGGGCCAGTTGAGCGGCTCAGCCGATGATATCGGCAAAGTGGTTGAAACCATCACCGATATCTCAGAACAGGTCAACCTGCTCAGCCTGAATGCAACCATTGAGGCTGCCCGGGCCGGCGAGGCAGGCAAAGGCTTTGCGGTTGTGGCCAATGAGATCAAGGACCTTGCCAAGCAGACCGCTGATGCCTCCCTGGATATTAAAGGCAAGATTGACAGTATTCAGAGCAGCTCAGACAACTCCCTGAAGAGCATCGAAGAGATATCCAAAATCATCTCTGATGTAAATGAAATCGTTGCCACCATTGCCACGGCAGTGGAAGAACAATCCTCTGCCACCAGTGAAATCGCCACAAATATGAACCAGGCCTCTGCCGGCATTGAGGAAGTGAACTCAAATGTCAACCAGAGCTCAACGGTTGCCGCCGAAATCACACGCGATATCAGCGGGGTGAACACCTCATCCACTGAAATTGCAGACAGAAGCAACCAGATCAATCAAAGCGCAGAAGAACTTTCCAGTCTTGCGCTCAAACTTGATGAGATGGTGGGCCGGTTTAAAGTATAGGATAATTCGCTGAAAGACCTTTTCTTATGCCCTGCAGATCTG
>CAZLNA010000203.1:0-1378 GCA_964560485.1 uncultured Desulfobacula sp.
CCTGTGCAGAACAGAGGTGCCAAAGGCAAATTTTTCTTCAATCATTGGCCCGCAGCTTTCTGGCCACCAGGATTGCCCCGGCAAGACCGAAAATCAGCCCGACACCGGTCAGAATTCTTAAGACAGAAGGCTGGCCGGCGAGCTGCTTTCTCTTTTCAGCCATCTCCTGCGCCACCTGTGTTTCACCCGGGTCTGCCACGAGTTCGCTTTTGTGGAGAACCCATTGTGCGCGATGACCTTCTCCGGCATCAAGAACAACCACAAGATCCGTGGTGATGCCGGCCGGAAGCTGAAATGAGCAGTTTCCGGCATTATCTGTCTGAGACTGTGCAAGCGTTTTCCCGTCAGGATCCTGCAGTAAAACCGGACAGTTTTTCGCTTTTCTGCTGCCGCCGAACCCGGCTTCAACCCGGATAGCGTCATCTTCCACCCATGCATAAACGATTACCCGGTGCGCCTGAGTATTTACTGCAGAAACAAACAGCAGCAGCGTAATACTCCCAAGGATCTGAATGAACCGATTCATCTGTGTCCTGCTCCTTTCACCGGCAGGATGTCCGGATAAACCTTCAGCAGAAATACGGTACAATAACCGGTAACGATCCCTTCGATCACCATCACCGGCAGGTGGGCGAGAATCAGGGCAAGGCTGGTTTCCAGAAAATTCTGATCGGTCAGCCAGAGCGCCCCCCCCAGCAGCAGTGCAGAGAAGAGCACGCACCCTGTCCCGGCTGCAAAACCGGCCAGAAAAGTCATTTTCGGTGACCGGCCGACCATGGGCAGACAAAGATAGTGAGCCAGGACCGCAGGCAGTGCCATGATCAGCAGGTTCACGCCCAGAACCGTTATTCCGCCGAATTGAAACAGGACAGCCTGGAGAATAAGGGCCGTGAGAATGGCAGGAAAAGCAGCCATGCCCAGCAGCAGCCCTACAATACCGTTCAACACCAGATGGGCGCTGCCAGGCCCGATATTGACGTGTATCAAAGATGCCACAAAAAAAGCAGACGCCAGAATCGCCACATGAACAATCCGGTCATAATCGATTTTTTTCAGGCCGAGTGCTGTGCCGGCCAGTGCAATGACTGCGCCCGAAGCGAGCACCGGGCCTGAAAGAACCCCTTCAGAAATATGCATCTTACATCTGCCGCCAGTTTTCGAACTTAACCCAGATCACGGCACCGAGTTCAACATCCTTGGGCTGCCCCTTGACCTGTTTTTTTTCCTTTGCCGTGGTCAGCGCGGCAAACCCCCACCATCCGGCAGCCGGCGCAGTATAGGAAAACACCCCGTTTACATCTGTTTTAATGGTCTGGGTGATCATCAGGTCATTCGGTGCGAGCGCCTGACCGTCACGATTATAGTATTCCACCTCCAC
>CAZLNA010000203.1:1478-4704 GCA_964560485.1 uncultured Desulfobacula sp.
TTTCAATGGATACGAAACCTGCCATGCCGGATGATCCATGACCCTGGCCGGTTTCAGTTGCTCTGCAATATCCAGGACACGACCGTTAAAGGCTGCGAGCAGTTTATCCGGTTTTTCAAGCGTCATTCCGACCCGTTCAAAGGGGTGGGAAAACGACAGGGTCAGGTCGACATGCCTTGACTCGCTCTGCAAAACAATGTTGTCAGAGGGAATCACCATGCCAAAATGCGCCTGGGCAGGCGCGGAAACCACGAACATCAGAAAGGATAAAGTGACGGCTATCATATTGTGTTTCATATTCTTTTCCATTAAAAATAAAAAACCACAAAGGGCATGCTGTCATATTGACCGCAATAAACCTTCGTGGTTTAGCAGGTTAAAGGATAATAATCGTTGTCAGCCCAAGGCTTCAGCCCGGAATTGAAGCCAACGTACATTGAAATAAAAAAGCTGTCAACCCATTATTTCTTCTGCCAGGAACCATCGGGTTTCTGGAAAAATTCTCCCGGGTCTGCTTTCTGTGCTTTGCGTTTGCCCATCCTTGATTCCACCACGGCTAGACTTGTCTGCTCTTTTCTGGCCACATACTGGTAAGTCAGTTTCCGATCTGCATTTTCAGCTGCCACCTGGGCTGCCTGTTCACGGCTGGCACCGACGAACTCGAGGTAGCCTTTACTATTCTCCCCGACAATACCCTTTACTTTCAATTGTTTGATCAAAGGTGCCCGCTGTTTCATGCTCTGGATCACATCATTCAGACTTTTTGCTGAGGCATTAGTGGAAAACACGAATACACCGGTCAAAATAAAAACGATAAGCTTAATACCATGCCTGGACAAAATCATAACCCCTCCTATTGTGTTGAGCCGTCTTCAGCGGCTTCAATGTCTTCGAAGATATCATCCAGGGCTCTGTCCACCCGGATATTGACATCAATGGTGATATGGATCGGCTCAACCTTGTGAACGGTTTCAATCGGCTTGACCTCCACCTGATGACTGGTATTGCACCCGCCTGTCAGCATCAGCCCTGCAGCACACAATGCAATAATAATTGATTTTCTAAACATGCCCGCTCCTTTGACATGAAAGTCTGCAACACTGGATAGTGACTTCCATCTGCTTTAAGATAGGTTCTAAAAAAGTGTTTTCAATTTATTACCAAATTTCATCACCTGATTAAAGGGAAGTTTTAAATTCACGTCAAGTTTCATCCCTTTGAAGTCTGATCCTGAATTTTTACCTTTCACCCTGACAAAACCGCCCAGCTCTTTGCTGAACTGGAACGGCAGGATTCTCCCGGGCTTCCCGTCGAGTTCCATGTTAATGGCCAGGCTGTTCCCTTCTGTATTCAGCTTGAGCCGTGTCCATTTGAAATCAAAATTCTTAAGCGCTTCACGGGTGAGTTCAAGCTGGGCAAACTGCGGACTGTTCACGGGAATGCCCGCGGTCAGACGGTCCGTATTTTCAATGGAGAGATGCCCGCCGCTGTCTGCTGAAAAAAGCAGGCCGTTACTGAAACGGATCTCTCCGTCTGTGTACGAGATCGGGATCCGTCCGTTCAGCGTCCCTTTTCCGCTCGCTTTAAAAACACCCAGCTGGTCAAAGAACTGAACCAGCTCGATCTGTTCTCCGTAAAGTGTCATCTGGTATTCCCTGTTCTGGGAAGGAAAGCGTATCGCTTCGGAATAAACCCGTCCGCCGCACCAGTCAAAGCTGAGCTTTTCCATTAGAAAGGACCTGGGATTTTCAATGGTATAGTTATACACCAGGTTGGTTATCTTTATTTTTTGATTGGTCACGCTGTCAATTGTCAATGTCTGACCGGGCAGGCTTCTTAAATTGAAAAGGTCGACAAGCGAAAGGCTTGTGCTGATGCCTGAAAGCGACAGTTTGCTATCCGGAACAAACACACTGCCGTCGGCCAGCGACAGATCAAGACGGGTTTGAATATTGCCCGGATGAACTGCAATATGACCCTTGCCTGAAATCGTTGCAGCCACCTGAAGGTTTTTCAATGCAGGCCCGGCCAGATTCCGCGCCTGCTCGCTGGAAAGCGGGTAAGGGTCTATCCTGCACTCCGCTTTGACACGGACGGCCCGGTCATAGTCAATGACAGCCGATACTGTAGAATTCATTCCAGGCAATTGTTTAAGCCCTGCACCGGCATCAAAACGATACTGCTTCGGTCCGGACTGGATAATGCGACCCTTGACTGAAGCTGTGTATTTTTTGCCATAGGAGAGCAGGGGAACGTCAAAATGCCCTTTTGCTGATTTTTCAACACCTGGAAACGAAAACGGAATAGTAAAAGAAATCCCTGAGGCAGCCACCGGCTGCTTTGTGAGGCGGACCGTGCCCCGGGTGCCGGAAAGATGAAACTTGCCTGTGAAATCGCCTTTGACGGGCAACACAGCCTTTCCGGCCAGCCTGCATTCCGGCAGTACCAGACGGCCCTGTCCGGATTCGACCCGGACCTTTCCCAGCTCTGCCCGGATATCTGAAACAATAGCGGGTCTGCTGCCGGTTAAATCCGCTTCAACCGTTGTTTTTATATCTGCACTGCCGGTCAGAACCCTGGCTGCCTCATGAGAGAGCCGGCTCTTTGAAGCGGCAAGGGCTATCTCTGCCCTGATTTTGTCTGCACCGCCCCGAAAATCAGCGTTGAAAACCGGATCGGTCACTATAAGCTGTGCCAGTGGATGATCAATCTCAAGCTCAGACAGTTGCTGACTTTTAAATCTGGCTGAAAACACAGGGCTGACAGAAAGATCAACAACAGCCGTGCCAGAGAGACCAAGCTTAGGCACGCCTGTTGCCAGACAGTCAAAGTGAGCATTGATATTCACCTTTTTTTTATCTGTGACAAGTACGGCCTTTATGTTTTCAAGGCCGGCTGACAGGGGATGCGCCATGTGCAGCCTGGACAAAGAGACCTCCCATTGCCGGCGGACGTCAGGCGAGTTGATCGCAACATCAGACACGCCCTTGAACATCACCCCGGAAGGGTCTGGCAGAAAACCATTGACAAGAGAAAGATCAAACCCATGAGCGGTCAGTGTCATGGAGGTAACAGATTCTTCCAGATCGTGTGCCAGTTTCGCAGCAATGGCCTGGCCCAGAGGATAGAGCATTGCCTCGATATCCACCCGGCCCTCTGGTCTTGATATCAGGGCCCTGCCGCTGAATGGAATCCGCCATTGCCTGCCCCTGGCCGTCAAGACCAC
>CAZLNA010000204.1:0-4676 GCA_964560485.1 uncultured Desulfobacula sp.
TGCAATATGGCTGAACAATGAATGCCCTGTGGTGGTCATGTACAGATGGATTACCAGAAAATTGAGCAGCAGCAGTGCTACCAGGGTATGGATAATCGCAAGAACTGAGAGAGGGATGATTGCGGGGATGTCATTATACAGATAATAGAGCAGGCCTGTTGTCATCTGTGCCGGCAGAAGCAGGGCGGAAATACCCAGATACGCAAGCCGCTGAAGCGGGTTATGCTTGGCCCCTTTGGACTTCTGGACCGGGTGGGGATCTCCTTTGAAGATACCCCTGACATAATACATGATGACGGCAAATAGTTTTTTTGACGTTGGAATATATTGTTTCCATTCATTGGTGATGATCAGCCAGAAGATAAAGAAGGCGAACATACCCAGCCATGTGAGGCCGGCAATATTGTGCAGCTGCACTGCCTTCTGGAAGCCAAAGAGACTGTAGGTGCCATGAACTTCAAGGCCGGTGATGATCAGAAAAATGATGATACAGGCCTGGAACCAGTGCCACATCCGTTCAAACCGGGTGTACAGATAGATTTTGATGGTCTTTTTATCGCTCATTATTCCTCCTTTGCCTTGCCGTTCCGGGTAAACACCCTGCCCAGCCCGTGAAAGAAAACCCCGACCAGGGCACCTAATACAGAAAGCCAGCCAATGGTGTCAAAGAGTTTGGATTGGTCCCTTCCCGGCAGATAGATGCCGGTCAGGTTGGCCAGCCTGGAGTTCTCCCGGCTGTGGCAGTCAACACAGGCCACGGCATTTTCTTTGGGGGCCACCATATGGGTGATGGGAAATGCGTACGTGGTCTCCACATAGTCAAACTGTCCTGAATAGGGAATTCCCATAGCCTTGTTACCGCGCTCAATGGCATCATGCATGTCAAAGGTGGTCCAGAAACCATTGGGGCCGGACAGCAGGGGCGAGAGCAGTTTTTTATGAACCTTGTCATAGGGCTGCTTGCCGCGGTGGATTTTGAAGGGGAATATTCTTGCCTCTGGATCTGACCGGTCCCCTACAGGGTGGCTGACCTTGACAATCTGAGCCGGGTCAATCACATCGTTCATGGTGGTACTGGTTAACGAACCGTTTGACCAGAAATATTCAGGCACAATATTTTTATCCCACTTGAATTCGCCTTTAATCGATTTGTACACCGGCTTGCCGTAAGGGCCTTTTTCAACATATCCTTTTCCGTCCCTTTTCTTGCCGGCTTTGGACCAGTCCCATGACATCATGGTTGGGTTGACCCTCGCATAAGTGGGGATGTGGCAGGCCTGGCAGGAGACGACATCCGTATGGTCATTCATCTTGGAGTCGTTTTTATGCGGTGTGCTGCTGTGACAGGAGACACAGGTGATTTTGGGGGCCAGGTCATCTTCAATGAGAGATTTTCTTTCTGTGACAGCCGGGTTGGTGTATATTCGGCCGGCCACGTGGTGTTCGACAGTTGTATGGCAGCGTGTGCATGAGAAATCCTTCCCGTCTACGCCCATGTGTACGTCAAGCATCCGGTTGGGTTTCGTCAAGGAAGTGTCCAGATCCCCATGTTTGACACCATCACCGCCGCCGCCGACAAAATGGCAGTCCCCACAGTTTTTCCGTGTGGGCAGTGTGACCTGGACTACCGCAGCTTTTACTTCAGCCTGAATTTCTGCCATGATTTCCCTGGATTCAGGATCATCATCCTGAGAGAAGGCCTCGATATCTGTCATGGCCTCAGTGAAATTGAATCCTGAAGCATTATGACAGACCAGGCAGTTGACCTCGCCGGATGCCCCTTTTTTATTCCAGGACGGATGACAGGACAGGCAGCCTTTATCCTGCATGCCATTGGCTGAAATACAGAAATTGTTGACCGAATATCCTGCTTTACCGTACCGGATATCTTTTTTGTCCCCGGATGCCAGCCAGGTCCAGTGGATGGTCTTGTGGAACTGGCTTGCGGCTTCTGAGTGACAGGAAATACACGTGGCTGTGATTTCTGCGCCAGAAGTAAAATCCTGCTGCAGATCTGGAATTTTTGAATGATCAATGGTGGTCCAGTGTTTGCTGCCTTTAACCGCCTGTTTTGCAAGGCGGCGGCCGGGCGCTTCTTTTGAAGCAGCATCATCAGTTGCTGCCTGTATAAAAGGCGCTGCACAAAATATCATCAGGGCCGCCACAATCATGGATAATGTGGACAGAGGTGACAAATACCTGGGTTTCATGGGCATCTCCAAGGTTTGATGAGTCTTTTACGGGTTCAGGTGCCGGCAGGGCGGCGAGGTCTCTCCGCCCTGCCAAAGATGCTTATTTACAGGTCGCCGGTGTGGGCGAGTCTGCTGCATATGAATAAAAATATGAGTAAATATCGAGGATATCCTTGTCTGACAATGCCGCCCATTGGTCAAGGCATCCGAATTCGTCAAATTTCTTGTTTTCAAAGATATCTTTCCATTCTGCTTTTTTCTTGTCAGCAGGACTGATCTTGGGGGTGGCTGAATCAACTTCGCCTGCACCCATGCAGGCTTTATAAACTTTTCGGTAGGTGTATTTGCCTTTGCGTTTGTTACCGGCGGGCGCATCTTCGGCCACTGCCGCGGCAAAGGGAACGAGCACAAAAATGGTCAGCATCAGAAGAACAAAAATTTTTTTATACATGTGGAAACTCCTTTTTATTATTGTTGCTTTTTAATGGTATAGGTTCCGTCAGATTTGAAATCGATCTCAGCATCGATATAATAGACTTCTTTCAGCGATTCTCTGACATCCAGGGTCATGTAGTATGCTTCACCGCTTCTGGCACCTGTGGAACAGACATAGACAATGGGTTTGTCAGAAGGAAAATCCTTGATTTTAGGTTCCAGGTTTTCTACCGGGATATTGATGGCCGTCTTAAAGTGGCCTTTGGCAAATTCATCCGGATCACGGGTGTCTACCAGCATGATGGACTGAGGATTTTCCGCGATGATCTTTTTGAACTGGTCAATATCAATAGCGCCTTCTTCACCACCGGCCTTGACAGCAATGGCCGGAGCGCCGGCACCGAATAGTTTTTTCCATGCAGGATAGCCTTTTGCAAAGACCATCACTTTAGTGTAGCCCATTTCAATGGCTTTGGCGGCTGATTTATGGCTCAGCTTGCACTTGAGTCCCCCGCAGTAAAAAACGATGGGATTGTTCAGGTCGCGGGGAAGCTTGCCCTTAAGTGCGTCCCATTTGGTGAACGGGATGTTTACTGCTGACGGCAGGTGACCTTTATTGAACTTTTTGATCTGAGGTCTTGAATCCACAATCAGGGCCTGGTTCCCGGCAATCAGGTCAGCCACATACTCGGCGCTCACAGATGCATAGTTACCGTTTTGTTTTTTCCAGTCAGGAAACCCTTTGGTATAGACTTTTACTTTGGTGTAGCCTAATTGTTCCGCTTTCTTGGCAGATTTGTGACTCAGTTTGCATTTTACACCGCCGCAATAAAAAATGAGCAGGGCATCTTTGTTTTTGGGCAGCATGCCACTCTTTTTGTCAAACTCGGTAAACGGAATGCTTACCGCGCCCGGGATATGGCCTTTGACATATTTAGGTTTATAGGGACGCGAATCAATGATCATGACATCTTCAGACATGGGCACGGAAACATGGGCCTTTACAAACGCCGCATCCACGATGGTGTGGAAGTGCCAGTCCTGTTTTTCCTCCATGGCGTGAAGACTGCCGGCAATAAGCAGCAGAACGGCAATGATTGTCATACGGGTCGCAAGTTTAAAACAATTTTTCATCATACGAATCTCCTTAAGGGTTACGAATTTGTGTCTGACCATACATTAGCAATTCGTATGCCATGTCGGCGAATTGGTTGAAATAATTGATAAGCGATTGAAATTAATGATAGTTTACTCCTGCCTGTCGTCAGGGTCAAGTGTTTTTTTTCAGATTAGTGTTTGCGATATTGTTAACCATGTGTTAACTTGTTGCTAAGCGTGTTAACTTTCAGGAGTAAAATATATATGGACGTTGGCAGTCACTGGCGTAAAATTATTGAATCTGTGCAGGACGGCATCATCATTGTTGACGAAAAGGGCTGCTTTGTTGCAGCCAATCAAACCGCCCAGTTGATGACCGGATATACTGAAAAACAACTCAAAGGGCAGTCGTGCCGATTGTTGAATTGTACAGGCTGTAAAATAATCGGGAAAGGTCCTGGAAAAAAATGGTGCGCGCTGTTCAATGCCGGATCGGTCAGGGAGAAAAAGTGCCTGATCACCACCAGCAATAACCGGCATGTCCCGATAATTAAAAATGCCACTGTGGTCTATGATACCCAGGGGAATATTGTCGGTGCGGTGGAAACGTTGAAAGATATTTCTGAAAATATCAATTATAAAAATGAACTGGCCACTATCAAGCGGCTTTATGAAATAGAGGACGGGTTTCACGGTATTATCGGCCGGACACCGGTGATGCAGAACCTGTATGAACACATCCAGAGTGTGGCGGAACTCGACACGCCGGTAATGATTCTGGGGCCCAGCGGGACGGGCAAGGAAATGGTGGCTAAGGCGCTCCATGAAACCAGTGACCGGGCATCAAAACCGTTTATCAAGGTTAACTGCGCAGCATTGAGTGAACACATTCTTGAAAGCGAACTGTTTGGACATGTCAAAGGGGCCTATACCGGTGCGGACCATGACCGG
>CAZLNA010000205.1:0-4675 GCA_964560485.1 uncultured Desulfobacula sp.
GTGGTGGTGCACGGCGGCGGACCCCAGATCAACAAGGTGCTCGATGCCATGGGGATCACCAGTAAATTTATCAGGGGAATGCGGTATACCGATGATCAGACCATGGATGTGGTGGAGATGGTGCTCGGCGGCCGGGTCAATAAATCGATTGTGGCGCGGATCAACCGGCAGGGCGGCAGGGCGGTCGGGCTCACCGGCAAGGACGGCATGCTGATCACGGCTGAAAAGATGACCATCTATCACCAGGAGGACGAAAACAAACCGCCTGAAATCATCGATCCGGGCATGGTGGGGGATGTGGCATCGGTCAACCCGGACATTATCCACACCCTGGCCATGAAAGGATTTATTCCGGTCATTGCACCGGTGGGGTTCGGTAAAAACGGTGAGACCTATAACATCAACGCAGATGTGGTGGCGGCCCGGGTGGCGTCTGCCCTGAAGGCTGAGCGACTGATGCTGCTGACAGATGTGGACGGCGTGCTGGACAAGGAAAAGAAGCTGGTCTCCTCCATTGATGCGGACAGTGTGGAAGCCATGATCAAAAAAAAGGAGATTGTCGGCGGCATGATCCCGAAAGTGGAATGTGCCCTGGGCGCGGTTAAGGACGGTGTGAAAAAATCGCATATCATCAATGGCAAGCTGCCCCATGCTGTGATTCTCGAGTTGTTTACAGATGCGGGAATCGGCACCATGGTGGTGGATGAACCCGGAGACGCGGCCTGAAGCAGAGCTGTTAACCCTGCAGGACTGAGGAAAAAATATGGATGCCGTAGAAAAAACAGATCAGTTTGTCTTCCAGACCTATGCCCGTCTGGGCAAAGCCTTTGTCAAAGGAGAGGGCGCCCGGCTCTGGGACGAGGATGGAAAAGAATATATTGATTTTCTGGCAGGCATAGCCGTCTGCGGCCTGGGCCACTGTCATCCGGACGTTACCCGGGCGGTGAGTGAACAGGCAGCCACTCTGGTTCATGTCTCCAATCTATTTTATACCCGGCCACAGGCAGATCTTGCCAGAGCGCTGTGCAGCCTAAGTTTTGCTGACCGGGTCTTTTTTGCCAATTCCGGTGCAGAGGCCAATGAAGCGGCCATCAAACTGGCCAGACGGTATTTTCAAAAAAAAGGCGATACCCGGCGGTACAAAATCATCACCATGAAACAGTCGTTTCACGGCCGGACCATGGCCACCCTGACAGCCACTGGCCAGGACAAAATCAAAGACGGGTTTTATCCTCTGCTGGAAGGCTTTGCGCATGTGCCGTTCAATGATCTGGCAGCGCTGGAAGCAGCGGTGGATGATTCTGTCTGTGCGGTCATGCTTGAGCCGGTTCAGGGCGAGGGCGGGGTGATCCCGGCAGACCCGGATTACCTGACAGCCGTCCGCGAGATGTGCACGCAAAAGGGCATTCTCCTGATTTTTGATGAAATCCAGTGCGGCATGGGCCGTACCGGCGCGTTCTTTGCTCATGAGCACTATCAGCTGGCACCGGACATCATGACCCTGGCCAAGGCCCTGGGAAACGGGCTGCCCATCGGTGCCATGCTTGCTACCCAGGAGGCAGCCACAGGGTTTGACCTGGGCAGCCATGCCTCCACGTTCGGCGGCACCCCGCTGGCCACGGCAGCGGGCCTGGCCGTGGTGAACCACATCAGCCAGACCGGATTCCTTGACGAAGTGGATTCCAAAGGGCAGTACTTTAAACAGCAGCTTGCGCAACTGACCCGGACCCATGCCAGAGCCGTGGCCGTCAGAGGCAAAGGACTTCTGCTCGGCCTGGAACTGGATGGCAATGCAGGCCCCTTTGTCGGCCGGATGATGAAAAAAGGCTTTATCATTAATGCGATTCAGGATAAAGTGCTCAGGTTCGCACCGCCGCTGATAATTGAAAAAGAACAGATAGACCAGCTTATTGAAGCGCTGGACCGCCTGCTTGGAGAATGACAAACGCCTGCAGGCAAGGAGAGAAAGTGTTGTGAAAAAAGATCTGCTGTCATTGCTCGATTTGGAAAAACAGGATTTTGATCATCTTTTTAAACGAGCGCTCGAACTTAAAGAACGGTATGCCTCGGGCATTCTCGATACCCTGCTCACCGGCAAGACCCTGGGGCTGATTTTTGACAAAAAATCCACACGCACGCGGGTGGCGTTTGAAACGGCCATGATCCAGATGGGCGGCCATGCCATTTATATGAGTACTCAGGACACCCAGATCTCAAGGGCTGAGCCGGCCAAGGATACGGCCCGCGTTCTTTCTCGCTATATCGACTGCCTGGCCATGCGCACCTTTGACCACGCTCTGGTTGAGGAATTTGCCAGAACCTCGACCATACCGGTGATCAATGCATTGACCGATTCGTATCATCCCTGTCAGATCCTCAGCGACATCATGACCATAATCGAGCAGAAGAACGGTTATACGGATGTCCGGATTGCCTGGGTGGGGGACGGGAATAACGTGGCCAACTCATGGGTCAACGCTGCAGGCGTTCTCGGTCTCGACCTGATCCTGGCCTGCCCGGACCATTACCAGATTGATCCAGAGATCCTGGATGCGGCCACCCAGGGCCGCCAAAACCGGATTACACTGACCAATGATCCCAAAGAGGCTGTGCAGAATGCAGATGTGGTCTATACCGATGTCTGGGCGAGCATGGGGGATGAAGATGAACATGCGGCCCGGCTTAAAGCGTTTAAAGGCTTCCAGGTGAACCGTGAACTGCTTTCAGGCGCCAAAGACGATGTCACTGTGCTTCACTGCCTGCCGGCCCACAGGGGCGAAGAAATTTCCGAAGATGTGCTCGAGGATCAACATGCCGTGTTCTGGGATCAGGCTGAAAACAAGCGGCACATGCACAAAGCCATTCTTGAAAGCCTGATATTGAACCCGAAAACGGCAGAATAAAGAGGCTGGTATGAGTGAAAAATTATGGGGAGGCCGTTTTTCAGAGGACACCGATACGCTGGTGGAAGAACTCAACGCGTCCATAGACGTGGACAAGCGCCTCTATGACAGCGATATCCAGGGAAGTGTGGCCCATCTGAAAATGATGGCCAGAGAAAAGATCATTACACAAGAAGAGGCAGATACACTGATCAAAGGGTTGGAAAAGGTTAAAAAGACCATTGAAAACAATGAAATGGTCTTCTCTGCTGCCCTGGAAGACATCCACATGCATGTGGAAGACGCCCTGACCCGGATTTCTGGGGATACTGCCAGAAAACTTCATACCGGGAGAAGCCGGAACGACCAGGTGGCCCTGGATGTCCGGATTTACCTGAAAAAAGAAACCCAGACCATCCTCAACCTTCTTCATGAACTCAAAAAGCGCCTGGTTTCTGCCGCCCGGAATCATCTTGATGTGGTCATGCCCGGATATACCCATCTGCAGCGGGCACAACCCGTTCTTTTTTCCCATCATCTCATGGCCTACTATGAAATGTTCAAGCGGGACAGCGAGCGGTTTTCCGACTGCCTCAAGCGGATTGACGTGATGCCGCTGGGAGCGGCTGCCCTGGCAGGGACCACCTATCCGTTGAACCGGCATTATACCTGTGAGGTGCTCGGGTTTGACAGCGTGTCCGAGAACAGTATTGATTCTGTTTCAGACAGGGATTTTGTCATGGAATTCATTTCTCATGCCGCCATCTGCATGATTCATTTTTCCCGGCTGTCAGAAGAGCTCATTCTCTGGTCATCCTCAGAGTTTTCATTCATTACCATATCAGACGCATTCACCACCGGATCAAGCATCATGCCCCAGAAAAAGAACCCTGACGTGGCTGAACTGGTCCGCGGAAAGACCGGCCGGGTGATCGGCAACCTGGTGAATATCCTGACCCTGATGAAATCTTTGCCTCTGGCGTATAATAAAGATATGCAGGAAGACAAACCGCCGTTATTTGATACAGTGGATACTTTGTCGGTCTGTATCGACGTCTATACCCGGATGCTTGAAAATATTACGGTTCACAGGGAGAAAATGCTTGCAGCATGCAAACAGGGGTTTTTAAATGCCACAGATCTGGCTGACTACCTGGCATCCAGGGGGTTGCCGTTCAGAAAAGCGCATGCAGCAGCAGGCAAGGCTGTGGCGTATGCACTGAGCCAGGGAAAAGAGCTCGAGGCGCTCTCTCTTGAAGAATTCAACCGGTTCAGTGATCTGATCAAGGAAGACGTATACGATTATCTGACCGTTGATAAAATGATTGAACGGCGGATATCCTACGGGGGAACCGGGTTTGAAAATGTGAAAACCGCAGTGGAAAAAGCTGCCAAAGCGCTGGGGGAATAATGAAACCGTTATCTGTTATCCGTGTCTTCATCCTTTTTGCGGTTGCACTGCTGGTTTGTGCTGTTTACGGGTGCGGTGAAAAAGGACCGCCCCTGGTTCCCATTGTCAAAGGCAGGGCCATTGCAGCGCCCCAGGCGTTGAAAGCCAGCCAGAAAGGGGAGCACCTTCTGCTGACCTGGGCTCACACGGTTGATCCGGGCAAAGCCCATCTGCCGGCTGAAAGTTTTGATGTCTTCATGGCACAGCGCATCCAGGCCGACTGTCAGGGATGTCCGTTTGAATTCAAGCTGGCCCAAAGGGTTCCTGCGCCTGAAAAAGAATTGTTGATCAAGGTGAAAGCAGGGGTGAAATACTACTTCAGAGTACAGGCCCTGGGCGAGGC
>CAZLNA010000206.1:0-4665 GCA_964560485.1 uncultured Desulfobacula sp.
GCTCTGCTCCGTATCCCTCAGATTGGCCACCATGATCTGATCAAGAATCTGCTGCCGGACCGTCGGGTTGACGATCTGTACCAGGGTTTCTATTCTGCGGTTCAGATTCCTGGGCATCCAGTCAGCAGATGAAAAATAGATTTTGGCCGCTCCTGACGGCAGTTCCTGGCCGTTGCCAAAGCAGGCGATCCTGGAGTGTTCCAGAAACCGTCCCACGATCGATTTGACCCGGATATTTTCGCTGAAACCGGGGATTCCGGGCCGCAGGCAGCAGATACCCCTGACCACCAGGTCAACCTGGACCCCTTCCTGGGAGGCTTCACACAGGGCATCAATGATTTGAGGATCGACAAGGGAGTTCATTTTTGCCCAGATCTGACCGGGTTTCCCCTGCTTTACAAATTCGATTTCGTTTTTGATGTTTTCCAGTATCCTCTCCCTGAGACTGATCGGTGCAATATCAATCATTTTCAGGTCAGCCGGTTTGGCATACCCGGTCATGTAATTGAAGATCTGCATGACTTCAGAACAGATCTGCTGATCACGGGTGAAAAAGGAAAGATCGGTATAGATTTTAGCGGTGATCGGATGGTAGTTTCCGGTTCCCAGATGGGCATAGGAAACAAAACGCTCTCCTTCACGTCGAACCACAAGGGAGAGTTTTGCATGGGTCTTTAAGTCAATGATGCCGAAAACCACCTGGGCACCGGCACGTTCGAGCTTTCTTGCAAATTCAATATTGGCTTCTTCATCGAACCTTGCCTTGAGTTCCACCATGGCGGTGACGTTTTTTCCGGCTTCGGCTGCCTCCACCAGTGCCTGGACAATGGGTGATTCTTCGCTGGTCCGGTAAAACGTTTGTTTAATTGAGACCACGTTTTTATCCTGGCTGGCTTCACGGATGAATTGTACGACCACGTCAAAGCTTTCATACGGATGGTGGACCACGATATCCTTGGCACTGATGGCTTCAAAACAGTCTCCGCCAAAATCCCTGATCCGTTCCGGGAACCGGGCATTGTATTTGGGGAAGAGGAGCTCAGGGCGGTCATTGATGATCAATTCCCTGGCATCGGCAATACCGACGTACCGGGTTCTGAAAATATCTTCTTCGGGCACACCGAGCTGGGCAGTGAGAAACTCAACCAGTTCTTCAGACATCTGGTCCTCAACGCGAAGGCGGACCACATTTCCCCGCCGTCTCCGGTTCAGCGCAGACTGGAACGTGCGGACGAGATCTTCTGCTTCTTCATCAATTTCCAGCTCACTGTCTCGGATGACCTGGAACATGCCGCTGGCCATTAGTTTGTACCCGGGGAAAAGCTTCTTGTAATAGAGCAGCATGAGGGTGGACAGCGGAATAAAACGGACAGGTTCGCCTGGCAGGCGGATAAAACGTCTGAGTTGGGGCGGCAGAATAACAATGGCAATCATTGATTCTCCACTGTTTTCATCCCTCAGATCAATTACCATACCAATCCCGAGATTGGGAACAAATGGAAATGGGTGGGCCGGATCCACGGCCAGGGGGCTTAATACCGGGAAAATTTCGTGTTGAAACTTTTCGGTCAGCCACTCATGATCCTCGTCCCTGAGTTCTTCCGAACGGATGATGAATATGGATTTCTCTTTTAAATCTTCAGTGAGCTGAGTCATGCTTTCAAGTGTCATGGCATTGAGCTCAGCAGCCATTCCCTCTATCGCGCAAAGCTGTTCACCAGGCGTCATGTTATCCGGACTTTCACTGACAGCACCGGTCTTGACCTGAGCTTTGAGGCCGGCCACACGCACCATATAGAATTCGTCAAGGTTGCTGGCAGAGATGGATAAAAACCGAAGTCGTTCGAGCAGCGGGTGGGCCGGGTTCATGGATTCTTCCAGAACGCGGCGGTTGAACTGGAGCCAGGATAATTCACGATTGATAAACCGCCTGGGCGTGGAGACATCAATGTCTGCAGGTCCCGGGGCGGTTGTTAACTCAGGCGTCTGGCTGCTGTTTATGGGTTCGGGTTTTGGTGTATTCATGAAAGCCTCATATCAAATATCATATTTTTCAATGGGTTGAATGAATAACCCACCATAAAGAAAATTATAATATTATGCAATTGCTAAGAAATGATTAGGATCCGTTTTTCACCTGAAAGAAATGGCCTTGAAATCCGGTGTCCATAAGGCCTGAATCCCATGGATAAAAAGATTGACGGCATTCAAGCAGCATTATATGGTGTGGTTCAAACGGTTGTAAAATCCCAAATTTCGTCTGAAAAAGGAAGTGCATGATCAACCCCAGCAGATTTACCGCCGGTGTGGTCCAGTTTGATGTACAGCCCGGCCGGGTAGAAACAAATATGGCGACGCTCCTGGGTTATCTGGAAAGCCTGGCTGATCAAGGCGCTGACCTTGCTGTCCTGCCTGAAATGTTTTCCTGCTCGTTTGACAATGATCATCTGACACGCCACGCCGGAAAAACCAAAGCCGTCATGGCGCAATTGTGCCGGTTCGCAAGAGATAAAAAGATGGTAATTGCCGGAAGCCTTCCCGTGCTTGGCGATCAAGGCATTTTCAACACCATGATCTTCATTGACAAAGATGGTACAATCAAGGCCAGATATGCCAAACTCCATCTTTTCGGACTGACTGGCGAAGATCGGTATTACCAGGCCGGAGAAGAGATCGGCCTTGCTGATTCAGTTCTGGGACCAGCCGGTATGATGGTCTGCTATGATCTGCGGTTTCCTGAACTGGCCAGACAGCTCTGCCTGAACGGGGCACGGATGATTCTGATTTCAGCCCAGTGGCCTAAATCCCGGGAACACCACTGGCAGATGCTGGCTGTTGCACGGGCCATAGAAAACCAGCTCTTTGTTATCTGCGCGAACCGTACCGGCAGTGAAAATGAACTGGTCTTTCCCGGACGGTCCATGATTATTGATCCGTCAGGTCAGATCCTGGCCGATGCCGGATCAGATGAAGGGATTGCGCTTGCACAGATTGATATGGCGCAGATTGAAGCCGTGCGCAAGACCATTCCCTGTATGACAGACCGGAGAACCGATATCTATGGATAAAATTGTAACCGCCAGCCAGGCAGAAGAACTCGCAGTCCAATACCGCAGGAATGACAAATCCATTGTGTTTACAAACGGATGCTTTGACATCCTGCATGCCGGGCATGTCAGTTACCTGGGCACTGCATCGACCCACGGTGATATTCTGATTCTCGGGTTGAACTCTGATGTTTCCGTAAGGCAGATAAAAGGCCCCAGGCGCCCGGTCATCAGTCAGGACCATCGGGCACGGGTGATGGCTGCCCTGGGTTGTGTGGACCATGTGGTGCTCTTTGATGAGCCAGATCCCGGTTCCCTGATTGAACGTGTCTGCCCGGATGTGCTGGTCAAGGGCGCAGACTGGCCTGAGGAAAAAATTATCGGTGCCGCCTTTGTCAAGGCCAACGGCGGGCGGGTAGTGCGCATCACTCTGGAACCGGAGATTTCCACCACAACCATTATCGAAAGAATAGGGCGATTGTACTATGAAAAAAAATGAAATACGGGTATTTGAATTTGATCTTTTCGGTTCAGATCCGAACCTTGTTCATGCTGTTTTCGCCCGTCAGGGGGGTGCCAGTACCGGCGCCTATGACTCGTTGAATGTGGGAATGGATTCAGGGGACGAACCCAAGGCAATTGCCGCCAACCGAAAACTGATCACACTGAAGATGGGAATGAAACCGCTGGTCTTTTTGAACCAGGTTCATGGTGACACTGTAAAGATTCTGAAAAAAGAGGACAATGATCTGTCCGATATTTTTGAACCGGGCAAGGAATTGTATACGGCAGACGGTATTATCACTGATATGACAGGGGTTTTTCTGGTGATCCAGGTGGCAGACTGCCAGTCCATCATGTTTCATGACCCGGCCCAAAGGGTTATTGCCAATGTCCACTCCGGCTGGCGGGGAAGCATCGCCAACATTGCGGGCCGGTGTGTTCAAAAAATGGCAGAGGTATTTGGCTGTGCACCAGAGAATATCCGGGCCGGAATTTCGCCGTCTCTGGGGCCCTGCTGTGCGGAGTTTATCAACTATGAGCAGGAGATTCCGGATCATTACTGGTCATACAAGGCAGCGGACAAACCCTATTTTGATTTCTGGCAGATGACCCGTGACCAGTTAACAGCCTCAGGGCTTAAAGAAGAAAATATTGAAACCATGGCCACCTGTACAAAATGCAATACCGATACGTTTTATTCCTATCGGGGGGAAAAAGCCACGGGCCGGTTTGCCTGTGTGATTGCAATGACTTAAGGCCGGCTGCTGGCTGCCTGTTGAAACAGAGAGATCGATAATTACCGGCCATTGTGCCGCTAAGAATTGTTGAGAATATGGATAAATTAGAAAAAATTCTGCTTACCCAGACCGTCAAGGCATCGGGCTGAGCCGCAAAGCTGGATCCAGGGGCCCTGGATCGAATTGTGTCAGTTCTTGATATCCGGAGTCACCCGGATCTGCTGGTCGGACTGGCATCTCCGGACGATGCCGGGGTGTTCCGCATCAACAGTACAATTGCATTGATACAGACCCTTGATTTCTTGACACCGGTCACAGATACGCCTTATGAATTCGGTCAGATCGCTGCGGCCAATTCATTAAGCGATGTCTATGCC
>CAZLNA010000207.1:0-4645 GCA_964560485.1 uncultured Desulfobacula sp.
TCTTTTGTCAGGCTGATCATTCGGCTTTTTTCCCAGGATTTTGTCTTATAAAAGGATATCGCCGGGTTGTTGTGGCGGTCCGCCAGCAGGGAAAGGTGTCTGATATCCCGTTGCGCTGCCCATTGTTCAACCGATTCAAGCAGGGCTGAGCCAATTCCGTTACCGCGAAAGGCACGATCCACCACCAGATCTTCAAGAACAGCACAGATTCCGCCATGTGCTGTTGAAATCCGGGTCTGTGCGCTGCACATGCCTTTAAGCACATCATCGACCCATGCCGTTTTGATAATTCTGTGTTTCCCGCACCCGTCCAGCATCAGTGCAAGGCCCCGGGCGTGCAGGTCCGGCTGGAAAGAGAAGTCTTTTTCGATGGTGAACAGCTGTTCAAGCAGTGCCACCATTGCCTCAATGTCATTTATGTGAGCATTTTTTATACGAACCATCATTTATCCTCTGATTATTTATTTTGTTTTTTTTATCATTATATAATAACTAAGCAAGGGGTGTACCAGCGATATGTAAATTTGCTTGGCATGTGGTTAAGCGCTTCATATTTTTAGGATATCAGCCTGATATGAAGATCACACGAACGATTATTCGGACAGGAGAAAAACAAAAATGCAATTTATTGTGATCGGAAAAGACGGAACAGACGCAGATGCACTTGGCCGGCGGATGGCCGCCAGAGAAGGGCATTTGGCCATGGCTGCAGAAATGAAGGAAAAAGGGCGGTGGCTCTTTGCAGCAGCCATATTGACGGATGATGAAAAAATGGCAGGATCGGTCATTGTCTGTGATTTTGAGTCAAAAGAAGCTCTTCAGACACAGTGGTTGGACAGGGAGCCTTATGTCCTTGGCGAGGTCTGGAAAGAAATCACCATCACCCGCGGTGCGGTGCCGCCCATGTTTTTATGAACACAAGGCTGTCTTCTATGCTGCAGTCAGGAGTCTGGCAAACAAACCGGTTGATCGCAAAGCAAGAATGGTATATAAAGAGCGGTTATTCCGGATTCAACAGGAATAATAAAAATATCAGGGTCTTGTCAGATCTGAAAGGGACGGTGTGGGCATGGAGAATAAGATTGATATCAAAACCGCAAAAATAGGGGTTGTCGGTGCAGGAAGCTGGGGGACAGCACTGACCAAACTGCTTGCAGACAAAGGATATGCCCCTGAACTCTGGGTTTATGAGACAGAAGTCAGAGAGCAGATCAGAACCCTTAGAGAAAATAAGGTTTTTCTTCCGGGAGAGACACTGCCGGATCAGATTGTGCCTTCGGGAGACCTTGAAAAAGTAGCTTCAGACAAAGACCTTCTGCTGGTGGTGGTGCCTTCCCATTTCATGCGTGAGATGGCCGGAAAGATGTCTCCTTATGTCGCGTCAGATACCATTGTGGTGACAGCTTCCAAAGGAATCGAAAATACCACACATATGACCATGACCCAGATCCTGGCAGAACAGATGGCAGCGGTTGATGAGCAGCACCTGGCCGTTTTGTCCGGCCCCAGTTTTGCCAAGGAAGTGGCCAGGCAGGTCCCCACTGTTGTCGCAGCCGCATCAACCAGCCGGCAGACAGCTGAATATGTACAGCAGGTTTTTTCCTGTCCCACCTTCCGGGTCTATGTGAACGATGATCCGGTCGGCACCCAGATCGGAGGGGCCATGAAAAACGTGATTGCAATTGCCGCAGGGATCTGTGACGGAATGAAAATGGGGCTCAACCCCAGGGCTGCACTCATTACTCGAGGGCTTACTGAAATGAACCGGCTGGGAACGAAAATGGGTGCAGACCCATTGACCCTTTCCGGGCTCGCGGGTGTCGGCGACCTGCTGCTGACATGCACAGGCGAATTGAGCCGTAATTATACAGTGGGCAAACAGATCGGCCAGGGCAAGAAACTGGATAATATCATTTCTGAAATGCGGATGGTGGCCGAAGGTGTGAAAACCACCCGTTCCGTATTCAACCTGTCAAAGAAACTGGGCGTGGAACTGCCTATCTGTAATGAGGTCTATAATGTCCTGTTTGAGGACTATGATGTCAAAGCTGGTGTGGAACGGTTGATGAACCGGTCGCTGAAGCACGAACTTGACGGCGTGGTCGACGCCTGACCCTAAAAGGCAGTGGCCGGCAAAGATCTTCTGGCAGCCCGCAGGCGGGTGCAGGCTGCCGTAAGGAAGATCGGCAATGGATGGGCTCTAATAGTCACAGATCGATGGATCTACACTTTTGGGTACCCCCTCAAAGGGTGTCCATTTGTGTGACGAATAACTGCTGGCCGGCCTCATATCCTTCAAAATCTCAATACTGGTTTTATAACCTTTATACATCCGGCACATATCCATTGCCATGCCGCAGATCAGGCCAACTGCCTGGACCATGCTGATATCATTGAATGAAAACTCCCATGGAGTGCCCGTATAGACTCTCAATGCCCCTATGATTTTGTCGTGACTGATAATGGGGACCCCTAACAGTGAACAAATACCTTCTTTGGATGCTTCTTTGGGATATTCGATCCGCGGGTCATCCTGGACATCATAAATGGCGATGGGGATGGCATCCTTTGCCTCTCTGATGGTCTGCATGAAGTGAACCGGTCCTTTGTTCAGGTATTCTTCACTCAGTCCGGATGACGCCACCAGTCCGAGTTTGCCTGTCTCCCGGTCTACCAGGAATACACAGCTTCCCTTGGCATTGAATGCTGTTTTTACACTTTCAGCTGTGATCAATGCGACTTCTTCCGGGTTCTTGCATTGGGAAATAGCCGTGGTCAGGCGGACAATGGTGTCATAATACAAGGTGTGATTTTCCATAACTGCCTCCTTCCTTGAATGGATTATAAAAGAGCGCTTCAACCATGAACAGCTTGTTCATTAAGCGCAAAAAAAGCGAATCCAGTATGGAAATTCAAAAGCAGATGAGACGGATGAATAAACCAGTAAGAGGTCTTCAGTCCAATTTGAAATGAAGCATTTTGATTTATGTTTTTACTATATATGATCCCAAAAGATGAGTCAAAGTTTTTTTCAAAAAAGCAGCTGATGATCTGGCTGCCTGAAAAAGAGACTGCAGCAGATGGATCTTCCAGCACCTTGCCTGGCACGGCAGGTTCTGGTATCATCAGTCAGTCTTAAGATCTGCAACCCAATCATTTAAACAGGGAATCAAATATGACTTCAAAAACAATTTGGACGACTGGCATCGGTTTTTTATGTGCCCTTCTGATCGTCTCTGCCGGGGAAAAAGCAACTGCTCACCAGGCAGCAGAGGACCGCGGGGCAAAAACACATACCCTTTATGGCGGAAAGCCCGGTAATGTTCCGTTTAATCACCATCTGCACCAGGACAGCATCGATGACTGCATGGCCTGCCATCAGTTTTTTCCCAAAAAAACCGGTGCAATAGATGCACTGAAAAAGGAGAAAAAACTAAAGAAAATGCAGGTGATGAACAAAACATGCATCAAATGCCACAAACTGCGAAAAAATGAAAAGCGCTCGACCGGTCCGATTGGCTGTAAAGAGTGCCATATTAAATAGAGCCTCTTGAAAAAAGGATTTTAACCGGAATTCAAGGCCTTGAGAAAAATTCATTCTAAAACAAGATGGAAATTCCCAGGGATGAGTTTCTCGCTTTGGTTGAAATACAATTTGAATTTTAAAGAAGGCTTTGCGCCTGGTGTTAAAAGAGTGGTTTAAGCATTTCGCCGGAGTGATTTTTCCACTGCATCACAGACCTGACCGGTACCGCCCTGGCTTGTCAGCAGATATTCGCGGCACTTTTCAGCCTGAACCGCTCTGTCCAAAGGGGTTTGTATTAGACGGATCACCCTTGCCAGAACCCTGTCCAGATTTTTTTCTTTAAATACAATTTCTCTTTCAAATATCTGATCGCCTGCCCAGGCAAAATCGTCGTAATAAGGCCCGATCACCGTGGGTGCGCCATGTATGGCCGGTTCAATAAAATTCTGCCCTCCGAGTGGTGTCAGAGAGCCTCCAACAAATACGGCCCGGGCAAAAGCATAGGCTGATTTGAGCTCTCCGAAACGGTCCCAGAGCAGTACTTGTTTGTCAGGTGAGGGGCTTCTCAGGTCTGATCGCAAGGCATAGTCAACATGGAACGCCTCCAGCTGCTTTTTCCAGGCGTTGATGCGGTGCATATGCCTCGGAAAAACGGCAATGGTCTGTTCCGGGCATGCTCTAAGCAGGCGGATGATGCCTTTGATCATCAGGTGTTCCTCCTGCTTCCGGACCGATGCCAGGATGGTCAGGTGGAGCACCGGGGCCAGGATGTTTTTCAGGGCGTTGACGGTTTCAGCATCTGCAGGGTTTTGAGAAAGAATTTCAAATTTGATATTGGACATGCGCGATACCCTGGCTTCAGGAAACAGATCCTTGTAATGCCGGGCATCCTGGTCAGATGTCGCCAGAATCCGGTCCGGCGAAAGGCAGGACCAGAGCCAGCGGGTCAGGCTGTAGGTTTTATAGCTTTTCCGGGACAACCGGGCATTGGCAATGATAATGCGGGTCTGGTTTTCTTTCAGGCAGTGAATCAGACCTGGCCAGAGTTCTGTCTCCAGCAATATCATGACAGAGGGGTTGATGGTTTGGACAGCCTCTGCCATCAGGCCGGGCCGGTCA
>CAZLNA010000208.1:0-2587 GCA_964560485.1 uncultured Desulfobacula sp.
GCATTGACCTGCTCTACCGGCTCCGCACAGCCTGCATCACCCTGCCGTCGCTGAAGGAGCGCATCGGTGACGTGCCGCTTCTGGCCAGCCATTTTTTAAACCTCGCCTGCAAAGAGCTGGACAGGCCAGGGCTTGAATTTACTGAATCTGCAATGACCCGGCTGGAATCCCATGACTATCCGGGTAATGTCAGGGAACTCTTCCAGGTGGTTTACCGTGGGGTACTCTGCGCCAAAGGCCGTTTTGTGAAGGCCTCTGACCTCCTGCCTGAAAAAGGAGAAGAGCCGGCACAGCATCAGGACCGGGGCCTTTACAGCCTCAGAGAAAATGAGGCCCGGCATGTGGCCTTTGTGCTTAATGCGCTGGGCGGTGACCGGAACCGTGCTGCAGAAATTCTGGGCATCAGCCTGCGCCAGGTCCAGCGCAAAGCGGCTGCCCTGCAGAAGGATCCAACCCTGTCCCATCTTCTCGATGACACTTAGGTCGTCTGCTGTGACATTTATGTCGCAGGGCTGATTTTTTTATTTGTTTTCAGACGGTTAAATAGCGCCTGGATCTCGCCCGGGGGTCTTTTTTCTATTCTTCCGGCCTGAACCAGGCGGTCAGGCGACATTTCTGGCGCCGGGCAGGGTTGCTGCCACTCTGTCCCAAAAAGGCCCAACTGTCTTTATTTATAAGATAATTTTGCAGAATTCCCTCTTGGTACAGGTTTTGCTCTCATACCCTGCCAGGTATGCAAGTTAAAACTAACCCCAATAGGAGGAGAATTTTGTCATGAAACGCACGTCATTCATTCTGGCCGCTCTGACGGCCGTCCTTTTTCTGGTCATGGCACTGCCCGTAACAGATGCCCTGGCAAAATCCAAGGCAAAACCCGTTATGCTTAAAACCCAGTCCATGTTTCCCCTGGGCCTGCCGGTCTTAGGTGCCCCTTTGCCCAAGTTTGCCAAAATGATGGATGAGGCATCCGGCGGTGATATCCGTTTCAAACTGTACGATCCAGGCAAGCTGGTGCCTGTGACTGAGATCCTTGAGGCCGTGTCCAACGGTCAGCTCCAGGCCGGCTATGCTGCACCGGGTTTCTGGATGGGCAAGATTTCTTCTTCTGCCCTTTTTTCAAGTGTTCCTTTTGGCCCGGAAGGTCCGGAATACCTTGCCTGGATGTTTTACGGAAACGGACTCAAGCTCTATCAGGAAGCCTATGATAAAGCAGGCTATAATGTGAAGGTTTTTCCCGTGATTATGGCACCGCCCGAGACCTCAGGCTGGTTTGCCAAACAAATTAACACCCCGGCTGATTTCAAAGGCGTGAAAATGCGTTTTTACGGACTTGGCGGAGCAGTAATCGAAAAACTGGGTGCCTCTGCAGCCATGCTGCCGCCGGCTGAAATCTTCCCGGCGCTGGAAAAAGGCGTGATTGATGCGGCCGAGTTCTCCAGCCCCACAGTTGACGAAAGTCAGGCGTTTTACAAGGTGGTTCAGTACAACTATTTTCCAGGATGGCATCAGCAGGCCACTTTTCTTGAACTGACCATTAACAAGGATGTCTGGAACAGGATGACCACCACTCAGCAGAAACTCATTGAAATGGGCATCCGTGCCTCCCTGCTCCAGAGCATGGCTGACGGCGAAGGCAGCCAGGGGCCTGTCATCCAGAAAAATGTCCAGACCAGGGGGGTCAAAAACATGGTCTGGAGCGATGAGATGCTGACCGCTTTCAGGACTGCCTGGGAAGAGGTGGCGGCTGAACATTCTGCCAAAGACCCCATGTTCAAAAAGGTCTGGGAAGATCTGCAGGCCTTCAGGAAAACCTATAAAAATTACGCTGACATCGGATTTTTGCCAAGGTAACACACGAACCGGTTACCTTTTAAACAGGGACGGGGATGCCTCTTACAAAAGCAGCCGCGGGCTCCCCGTCCCTCATATAAGCACCCTTTTCATGAATGGGAAAGATGATGACACAATATGACAAAACCATAAAAGAGCCGGCCGTCTGCAGGTTGATTGACAGCTTTATCACCCGTCTGGGCGATGCCGCTTCCTGGCTTTATACGCTGCTGGTGATCAATATCGTGGTCCAGGTGATCCTGCGCTACGCCCTTGGCGAGGGGAAAATATGGCTTGAGGAGCTTGAATGGCACCTCTATGGAATCTGCATCATGCTGGGCCTGTCTTACTGCCTGACCGCCAATGCCCATATCCGGCTGGATATCTTCTACCGCAACTTCTCGCTGTTAAAGCAGGAGGTCATCGAATTGTCAGGCATGCTCATTTTTGTGCTGCCCCTGTTTGTCATCCTGTTTTTCCACGGCCTGGATTTTTTAAAGCATGCCTGGCATGTGAATGAAAGCTCACCCCATCCCTTAGGGTTGCCATACTGGTGGATCATTAAATCCGTGATTCCCATTTCAATGTTCCTGATGATCATGGCGGCACTTTCAAGGGCTGTCCGGTCGCTGGCTGTTATTTTTCAATTGTTCAAACAAAAAGGATAAACTGCCGTGGAAATTTGTGATATTCTTGTCGTCCTTATGCTGGTGTCCTTCATCTGTCTGCTGCTCTCCGGCTTTCCCATCGCCTTTGT
>CAZLNA010000208.1:2687-4645 GCA_964560485.1 uncultured Desulfobacula sp.
TTATGCTGGTGTCCTTCATCTGTCTGCTGCTCTCCGGCTTTCCCATCGCCTTTGTCCTGGGTGGCGTGGCCACGATTTTCACCCTGGTTGGCTATTACTCTGATCTCTACTTTGGCACCATGACCGGCCTGGACATTGGGGTCCTTGGCATGATCGTAATGCGGGTTTTCAAGCTCATGAGCAACTGGCTCCTGGTGGCCATTCCCATGTTCATATATATGGGACTGATGCTCGACCGGTCCGGCATTGCAGAAAAAATGATGGATTCCATGCAGAAACTGTTCGGCAAAGTCAGGGGCGGGCTGGCTGTTTCCGTGGCTGTGATCGGCATTATCCTGGCCGCCTCCACCGGTATCATCGGCGCATCTGTTGTACTTCTGGGCATGCTCTCTTTACCTGTGATGCTCAACCAGGGCTATGACAAGTCACTGGCCCTGGGAACCGTGGCCGCATCCGGGACCCTGGGCATCCTGATCCCGCCGTCCATCATGCTGGTGATCATGGCAGACCAGCTCACCCTGTCTGTGGGAGACCTGTTTATCGGTGCGATTATACCCGGCGTCATTTTAGGCTGCCTCTATATCATTTATATTCTTGTACTGGGATTCCTGAGCCCAAACAAGGCGCCGCTTGCCCAGGACACAAAGCAGATATCCTTTATGATCATATTCGAGGTCATGCGTACCATCCTGCCGCCGTTTGGGCTCATCGTACTGGTCCTGGGTTCCATTTTCACCGGCATTGCCACCCCGACCGAAGCCAGCGGCGTAGGGGCTTTAGGCGCTACCCTGCTGGTGGTCTACAACAAGCGGTTTAACTTCAAGGTCTTTAAAGAGGTCAATCGGGATACCTTTAAAACCTGCGGCTATATTTTCGGCATCTTTTTCGGGGCACAGTGCTTTGCCCTGGTCCTGCGGATGCTGGGGGGAGATGAGTTCATTGAACGGGTCCTGGTTGGCCTGCCGTTCGGGCCGTATGGTATCATCTGCTTTATTTTAGCCTGTGTCTTTTTAATGGGTTTTTTCCTCGACTGGATTGAAATCAGCCTGATCTTTCTGCCCCTGCTTTCCCCGGTTCTGACCAACATCGGCCTGAACTTAAACGGATATGGCGTGGTGGAACGGCCTGAACTGGTCTGGTTTGCCGTCCTGGTGGCCGTGACCCTGCAGACCTCTTTTCTGACACCGCCCGTGGGGTTTACCATTTTTTTTCTTCAAGGTGTTGCACCAAAAGGTGTTGTCCTGCTCGACATTTACAAAGGCGTCATGCCGTTTGTCCTGCTCCAGATCATCGGGCTGCTGCTGGTCCTGCTTTTTCCTGAACTGGTCCTCTGGCTGCCGGCCGTGACGTATGGGAAATAAGAAGATAAGCGAAAGGAAACGATTATGATAGACCTGTCGAGAATTACCCTGACCACCCTGAGCGAAAACAGCGTGGCAGACATCGGTTTTCAAGCGGAGTGGGGGCTGAGTTTTCACATTGACATCCAGGACGGGCCCACCATCCTGTTCGATACCGGCGCTGGAGACATCTGTGTCTTTAACGCAGACGCATCCAATATCCGTCTTTCTGACGTTGACATGATCCTCCTCAGCCACGGTCATGCCGATCATACCGGCGGGCTTCGAAGCGTTCTGACCCGGATCCGGACTGAAAATTCTGAAAAAGGAGCCATCCCGACCTACTGCCATCCGGCAGCACTGGAACCCCAGTATATTATTAAACCGGATAAAAAATACCACTACCAGGGCTGCCCCTATTCACGGGATCAGCTTGAAAGCCTGGGTGCAGATTTTATCACATCCCCAGATCCTGCTTTTTTTGAAAACCAGGACATCATTTTTTCCGGCGAAGTGCCCATGTTGAATGATTTTGAATCCATTGCCCCCATCCTGTTCATAAAACAGGACGGATCATATGTGGACAGCCCGGTTCAGGATGACCAGTCCCTGTTCATC
>CAZLNA010000209.1:0-4640 GCA_964560485.1 uncultured Desulfobacula sp.
GCGGCCAGCAGCTGTGATTTAAACTGATCCATTTTCAACAGTTTAGAAATCTGAGCAAGCACTTTCAAATGCCCCCCGGTGGAATTTTCAGGGGTCAGTAAAAGAAAAAAGATATGAACCGGTTTGTTGTCCAGTGAATCATAGCTCACCCCGTCTTTGCTCAGAGCAAATCCAACGGTGATATCGCTGACAGTATCGAGTTTGCCGTGTGGAATGGCAATACCGCCGCCGATTCCTGTGCTGCCGAGTTGTTCTCTTTCCATTAAAACTTCAGCGATCTGTTTTTCAGGGGCCGTTGTGACAGTCGCTGCGGCACGGGCCAGTTCGTCTATGGCCCCTTTTTTATCACTGGCATTCAGATCTGCAATGATGGAATCCTTGTCAAGAAGCTCGGTGATGCGCATGGGTGTATTTATCCTCGGGGCTGGATGAGTCCCAGCTTTCCATTTTTGTGTCTGTAAAGGACATTGAGTTGTTCGGTCCGGGCATTGTTGAAGACAAAGAACGCCTGCTTGCCGGATTCGAGTTCCACGACTGCATCTTCAATGTCCATGGGTTTATAGTCGATCGGTTCAACAACGATCTGATTGTTCAGGACGGTATCGGAAAAGGTGTCGTGCTGTTCAAGATCTGTTGAGCCGTCTTTGATGCTTTTTTTATTTTTCGCCATATGGCGTTTGACTTTTTCTTTATGTTTTTTGATCTGGACGCTGATTTTGTCCATCAGTGCATCTATGGAAGAATACATGCTTTCGGAATCTTCTTTTGCATGGATTTTCAGCCGGTCGCAGATCAAAGTGATTTCAGCAATATGGCGTATTTTTTCAACAGACAGAACTACATGGGCCTCAGCAGGACTATCCAGCATTTTATCGTATTTATCCAGTTTTTTTTGAACGTAAGATTTCAAGGCATCAGAGGTATCGATTTTTTTAAAGGTAACCGTTGTCTGCATAACCACCTCCTTAAAGCTGTTTACGTTTATTTGAAGGAAGGATGTTGAGCACCTTCCTGTATTTTGCGACGGTCCGGCGGGCAATTTCTATGTTGGATTCCTGCAGGATACTGGCAATTTTTTCATCACTGAGCGGTTTTTCAGGATCCTCGTTTTCAATAAGCAGACGGATTTTTTCCTTTACACTGGCAGAGGCCATTGATTCCCCGCCGGTCCGGCCGATGGAAGAATTAAAAAAGTATTTGAGTTCAAACAGGCCCTGGGGGGTATATGCATATTTATTGGTAGTGACCCGGCTGATGGTCGATTCGTGCATTTCAATATCTTCGGCAATATCTTTAAGGATCAGCGGCTTTAGATAGGCAATCCCTTTTTCAAAGAATTCACGCTGGAATTTTAAAATCGATTCCATCACCAGGTAGATGGTCTTCTGGCGCTGGTGGATACTTTTAATCAGCCAGGAGGCAGACTGCATTTTTTCGTTTAAATAATTTTTTGTCTCTTTTGAGATTTTCTGGCCGCTGGCAACGGCATTTTTGTAAAACCGGTTGATTTTCAGTTTTGGCAGCCCATCGTCATTCATGACGATCTTAAAATCATCCCCGTGCTTGTATACATAGATATCCGGGGTGATATAGGCAGGTTCTTCAGTAGAGAACTTCCGGCCGGGTTTGGGTTCGAGATACTGGATAATGTTGACCGCTGCCCGGACCTCATCCAAAGAGATTTTCAGGGCTTTGGCAATTTTCTTGCTGTTCCGGTTTTCCAGGTTTTTGAGGTGATGGGTGATAATATCCGTCAGAATCTGATTTTCAAGGCCCATCTGCTGAATCTGGATCAAAAGGGTTTCACGCAGGTTCCTGGCACAGACCCCGGGAGGATCAAAGGACTGTAAGACTGAAAGCACAGGCTCTACATGCTCAACCGTGGTCTGGGTTTCTTCGGCGATCTCTTCAAGCTCGCTGCACAGGTAACCGTCCCGGTTTAAATTGCCTATGATGGTATGCCCGATCCGTTCTTCTTCATCTGTGAGTCCGTGGAGCATTAGCTGCCATCTTAAATGTTCGTCAAGCGTCTGTTTTTTGGAGGTAAATGCCTCGTAGTTGGGAGCCTCGGAATGATCTATCTCCATGTGGATGCGGCCGGTGGAATTATATTCATTAATATAATTTTCCCAGTCCGTGTCGGTCCGGACCTTGTCGTCAATGGTGACTTCAGTTACAGGCGCCTCTTTTTCCGGAGCAGGCGCTTCCGCTTCTTTGGCTGTAATCTTGTTATCAGCCATTTCTTCGGTACCGGCTTCTTCAAGGGCAGGGTTCTGCTCCATTTCCTGCTGGATCATTTCAGCCAGCTCAATACGCGATAACTGGAGCAGCTTGATCGCCTGTTGGAGCTGGGGTGTCATCACCAGCTGCTGGGTTAATATTAGGTTTTGTTGAAGTCCTAGTTCCATGGTTTATAGTTTGAAATTTTCTCCAAGATAGATCTTTTTAGCAATTTCACTTGAGATAATCTTTTCAGGGCTGCCGGACTCTATGACCCTGCCCTGACTCATGATATACGCATTGTTGCAAACACCAAGGGTTTCCCTTACGTTATGATCTGATATTAAAACGCCGATTCCTTTTTTAGTCAACTGATAAATTATCTGCTGGATGTCAATCACAGCCAGCGGATCAATCCCTGCAAAGGGCTCATCAAGCAGGATGAACAAAGGATCTGTGGCAAGAACCCTGCAGATTTCAAGCCGCCGGCGTTCTCCTCCGGAAAGCGAGCTTGCCTTTTGATTGGCCAGCGCACTGATCCCCAGCTCTGCCATCAGGTCATCGGCTTTGTGTTCAATATCAAAGCCGTTTTTCGGCAGCACTTCCAGAATGGCTGTGATATTCTGGCGTACCGTGAGCTTCTTGAAAATGCTCGATTCCTGCGGCAGGTAGCCAATGCCTTTGCGGGCGCGGATATACATGGGAAAAGCAGTGATATCTTCCTGATCGAGATAAACGGTTCCGCCGTCAGGTTTGATCAGACCCACAGACATATAGAAGGTCGTTGTTTTGCCGGCACCGTTCGGGCCGAGCAGGCCGGTGACGTTCCCCTGGGGAACTGTGATGCTGACCTGGTCCACGACCTTTTTGCCATTGTATATTTTTACCAGGTTTTCAAGCGTGAGCTGTTTCATCATTGTCCGTCCGGACTTTCGTCCCCCGGGTTAAACAAGGCCTCCACCCTGTTCGTCCCGTCACTTTCCACAATCACCTTGTCCTCTGCCTGGTAAAGAGTGATCTTTTTTCCAGCCACAAAACTTGTGCCGGTCATCAGTTTGGCGGATTCACCGCTCAGAACCAAGATCTGGTCGGCAGTGGTGTAAACGGCGCGGTCGGCAAAGGCTTTGCGGTCGCCGGCTGTATACCGGACATTGCCAGTGGAAATGATTTTTTTGACATTGCCGCGGGGTTGTGTTTCCGCACCGCTGCTGTCATTGAAAAAGACTTTGATGGAATCGGCATATACAGTTGAATCAAGCCTGGTGGCCTTCACATTCCCGATGAACTCAACCATGGCTGAGGGCCTGACAGCAATCATTTTATCTGAAACGACATGGAGGGGTGCCTCTTTTTCCGGCTCTGAATCTGATCTGGCCGCGGTCTGGCTGTGCGCTGTCAGAGCACACAGTAAAAGTATCATGGAACAGATGCCTGCAAGTGAGAAACACAGGATCTGGTCCTCATTGAATTTTGAAATCTTCACTGAAACTGCCTTTCACATGTCCGTTTAGAATGATGGTACTGTCGCTGAGCCGGGTCTCCATTGAATCGGCTTCAATGACCGAACGACCCCGCTCAAGTCTCACATGCGCGTCAGATCGTATTATATGTCCTTTTTTGTTATATTGCAACTTGTCCGTCCTCAGGACAGCGTCTTCATAGGCGACAACCACGTCATCAAAAAAGGTCATATCATGGGTTTTGGTGTCAAGGCTGCCGGTGCGGGCCGTCAGGCGGACCTTCTTTTTATCCCGGGTGAAAAAAATGACAGTAACCGTTTTAAGAACTGCTTTGTGTTTATCTTTGAGAAGGGTTGCGGATTCCGCATTGAGTTCCCATTCAGTGATGCCGTTTTTTTTGGATATCTGTTTGATGATATTCAGCTTTAATGCGGCTTCAGGATCTATGGACACATTTTTAATCTCGACAGGCGCAGACCAGAACCGGTCCTGGAGAATATAACCGCCCAGGATGAAGATGGCCAGCACCAGGCCTGCGGCCAGCAGATACGTCAGTCGCTGTTTGAACGGCTTTTTCATGAGAGATAACGGTCAAGTATATCCTGCCAGAGCGCTTTGGCTTTAAGGATGGCTTCACAGATTTCACGGACAGCACCGTTTCCACCGCTTGCACGGGTGACCCAGGCCGCATGTGTTTTTACTTCCTCACAGGCATTGGCCACGGCAATAGCGGTCCCGACCCGTCTCATCACCGGCAGGTCAATGAGATCATCGCCGGCATACGCCATCTGTTGAGTCGAAATTCCGGTCTCTGTTGTGATGGACGCTAATGCGGCTGGTTTGTCCCGGACCCCCTGGTGAAGGATACGAATCCCCAGATTATTGCAGCGGTGTTTTAAGGCGTCAGAGCGGCGCCCGGTGATAATACCGACCTCGATACCGGCGTCCATGAGCAGCCTG
>CAZLNA010000210.1:0-4632 GCA_964560485.1 uncultured Desulfobacula sp.
GGGTACCATTGTCTATGCCACTGCTTCGCTCAAAGAGGCCAGGCTCGGATTCCTCATGCGAAACGACGGTATTATTTCTGCCCAGCAGCTTCAAAAATGCCTCGCACTGGCAAAGGCAGATAGTGTTCATCTTGGCAAAATCCTTGTGGATAAAGGCTATATCTCCCTGGATACCCTGGAAAAATACAATACCAAGCAGGTGGAAGCCATTCTATACAACCTGATGTTCTGGAAAAAAGGCTGGTTTGAATACAAAGATGCCAAACTCAACCTTAAAGGCATGATTGTGATCCACCTCAACCCGATGAAGCTGATACTTGAAGCATCGCGGCGGATTGACGAACTTTCTGTTCTGAAACAGTTCATTCCTACGGATAAACTGGTATTTCAGATGTCCGGAAAGGTCCAGAGCAAAGAGGAAATCAAGCTGAATGCCAATGAGTGGCGGATTCTTTCTCTCATTGACGGTACCCGGTCTGTCAGACAGGTGATAGTGGAAAGCGGGTATGATGAATTTGCCGTTTACAAGATTTTTTTCAGTGTGATTTCATCCGGCCTGATTGAACAAAAAGAAGAGGTCAGCCTGGAAGACAATTCCGGGGATAAAGATAATTTTGCTGCCATTCTGACGGTGTTCAGCGATATTCTCTCCAGTCTCCAAAAAAATATTGTGGAAGAACTGGGTGATCGCAGTTACTCTTTGTTTGAAGATGCCAAGCAGAGCCTTTCGCTGGAGTATCAGCAGATTTTCAAAGAGTATCACCCGGAAAACCATAAAAATGCCAACCTCAAAGCGGTGCAGGACGGGCTTGGCCGAAGTGAAGGCGTATCAGACGCCAAAGGCTTTCTCATACAAGGCTTTGTCGAATACTGCAGCCTTGTTCTGGAGCAGGTGGGCCGGCTGCTCGGCGCCAAACCCATGATCCGGATTCTGGAAGATATCCAGAAAGTCCTGGGCTATGTGAAAAAATATCAGTCCGGGTCAAAGGAAAAAAGCCGTATTGTCAACGATATGGGCCATATCGTTACCAGCCTTCACCAGGGATATGCATCCGGGAAAAAACAGGGTGACAAAAACGGGCTTTTCTCTTTTTTGAGATGACCTGTTTCAGTTGGGGATGGACGCTATGAGTCTGCCACTTTTGCCCCGCCATACGCTAGAAACGAAAGTGCCGCGGTTCTGAAAAGCGCCCGGATCGTGTCTAGAATGTCCCCGGGGATGATCTGGTCAAAAATGATGACGTAATCGGCAACAAAGAGCAGGCATACCGTGACCAGAATAAGGTTGATGACAGTTCCCACCTTTCCGCCGGCATATTTGCGCCGCGCTTTATTAAAAACAAAAATGATGATCAGGTAGATGACCAGAGTGAAGATCAGGATAATGGTTTGCGCTGTCATGGTTTCCTCCATTAGTTCATCATTGTTTCAGGCATACTTTTGATAAACGCCAGAACGTTGCCTGTTACTTCATCATCAGGTATATCGCTTTGTTTTATCACTCCCAGGTAATATTTGCCAACAGGAAAAATCAGCAGGTCCTGGTTGTTCTGGCGTTTGAAAACGAGATACTCCAGCCGCTGTCCTGCGATGGCCTGTGCATTTTTAGCGCACAGCGCCACCATTCTGCCGGCAGACTGATAGGTTTTGAAATTATGGGCGATGACCCTTCCGTCAGGGTCAGCGTAAAGATAGCGGTCGACGCCGCTCACCTGTGAGATTTTCATGAAATGACGGATGTCTGACGCTGTCATAGACCACCGGTGTTGAGAATGTTTTCCTTTATGTGTTGATTCACCCTGTTATGGATGGGAAACTGCTCACTGGCAAGGATAAGAACGGCACTTTTTTTAATCCGCTTTAAAACCATATTTCTGCCGGCGACCACCAAGCCCATCTGATAAATATCCGGTAACGCCTGCCGGGCGGTCAGATAGCTTTGCACCAGCAGTCTGCCGACCAGATCAAGGTCTTCTGCTGTCAGAGGCGGGGGCATCCGGTGATGCGTCACCCCTTTTTTGAAGTCAAAGACAAAGGCGCCGACAATGCCGGACAGGGCTGTCAGCTCTTGCAGACGGCTGCTCAGCCCCCTGTCAGGGAGAGAGCCCGTTTTTCCCTTTGCTTTTCTGATATTGTGGTAGCCGCATTCATGACACCTGAAAGAGGTCCCTGCAGCAGCGGCGGAATCAGGGGCAAGGTCGTTCTTGGCACCGCATTCTTCGCAAAAAAAGATCATTTCAGGATAAACCCGGGATCAGGATGAAAACATGGATTTAAATTTTGCCAGCATCCCTTTTTTAGGGGCGGCTTCCCCGTTATCAGGCAATTCAGAAAGACCGTTTTCTTCACTGCCGGGGCAGGCCGTTACCAGTGCCTGGCTCAGAGACTGTATGACATCAACAAGCCCGGTTTTATCTGCATCATCTTCCCAGAGTGCTTCCAGGCGTCTCGACTGGGTAAGGATTTCCTGGAGGCAGGAACGGTCAGTTTCCCAGCCTGGTGTGGAAAAAACATCCATAAGGGCTTTCAGATTCCGGTGCTCAGCGCCTTGTACGGTTTTTCTGGCATCCTCTCCTTCTGCAAGATGCAGTGACGCATCATCATCATATTCAAACGGCACAATACCGGGTTCTGCGATCGCTTCTTCATTGGAAAGAGCTGCAGGCGGCACGGATTCAGGGGCAGGCGTCAGCGGCTGGCCATTTCCGCCGGCGTCAAGGTTGAAAAATGCGTCAAGTCGGCTGCCGATTTCCGGTATCGGACGGGTATCACTGCGCTGCAGAGTGAAATTGTGAACATTATCCGCCTGGGACGAATCACTCTGGTCGAGCATTTTCAAGGCCTGTTCTTCATTGTTGCCGTGAACATTCATCAAATGGATGGCATCGAGAAGGTGATCAGCCGGGGTTTCTTTGACTGTAAACAGGTCATCCATGACATCCCTTGCTGGTGCAGGGGAGGCCGGTTTGCCGGAAAGTGCCGGCGAAATATCTTCGGCAAGGTCATTCAGGCTGGCTTCAGGCTCTCTGACCTCAGTCAGGGGGGTGAGTTCAAGATCGTCTTCTTTTAAACCGGGCTGACCAGAAAGATGGGAAAGGGCCGGAGCAACATTCTCTTGTGCAGTATCCACGGGGTCGGCTGGCATGGAAGGTACTCTGATGGAGGTTTTAAAAGCCTTGAACTGTTCAAGGCAGTCTGATAGAAGCTGCTTTTTCTCCGGTATGGTCATGCCGGCAGAAAGAACAACGGTTTCAAAAGCTGAAGCAATCGATCTTAAAAGCGGGATCGAATCATTATGCGCAGCTGATTTCCGGGTGCCGATATAGCGCCCCAGGCTCTGAATCAGTTTTAAAAAAGCGTAATACATCGACTCGGACCGGGTAAGCGTCATGAGACGGTTCACAGTGATTTCAAAATCCTTGAGGGTCTGGTCGGTGATTTCCCAGTCAATGGAGAGAATGACGCTGTGCAGTTCTTCCATCTGGTCTTTGGTGAAAACAGGCCGGGTGGCGATTTTCTGTTTCAGGGATTTGAAAACGGCCATGGAATGGTCAAAGAGCTGGCTGGTTTTCTGCCGGTCAAGGGTATCTGCCTGATCAATGAGCTGCTGGGCGTTTTGGCCGAGAGCAGTGAGTACCGGCAGGGCTTCAGGTTTTGCAGACGCACTTGATGATGCCAGATAAAGGGTGACAGAGCGTATCATTCTGGCCACAGCATGAAGTGCTGAACCCGGCTTTTCCTGAGCTTCAATCTGATTGACTGCCGAACGGATCGTATCCAGGTGTTCGCTGCTGCTTTCCTGACTGAACGCCTTGATCATCGGTTCTATCTGAATCTTGGGTTCCACGCTGCCTCCTTAAAACACCTGATCCTGAATGGATGCAAGGGAAATGGAAATGATCTTTTTCAAAGTAGGGATCACGTTGCCGCCGTTAATGGCGCTGGCCTCAAAAGCGGGTGCGCGCAAAAGGCTGTTCAGGTCTTTTTGAAGCACAGCCGACGGCAGTATGGGAATATCGGTTTTTTTTAGATCGATTTTATTGTACTGCATGACCACCGGCATTTTAAAGAGATCAAGATTATACGACTCAAGGTTTTCATAGAGCTGGTTCAATGATTCGATATTTTTTTTGCGCAGTTCTTTTTGGACATCTGCCACAAAAACAATACCGTCCACTCCTCTGAGAACAAGTTTACGGGTCGCGTTATACTTGACCTGCCCAGGCACCGTGTACAACTGGATTGTCACGTCAAACCCCTTGATCTGTCCCACGTCAAAGGGCAGAAAATCAAAAAAAAGGGTCCGGTCGTCCTGGGTTTTCAGGCTGACCATCTCTGTTTTGATCTGTTCCCTGTAAGTGTTGTTAATATACTCCAGGTTGGTGGTTTTGCCACCCCTCCCGGGTCCGTAATAGACGATTTTGATCTGGATTTCCTTGGTTTTTACATTGATCAGCGCCAAGTCAGTTCTCCCTGATACAGATAAGGAAGTCAAAAACAGCCTGCTGGGTCAGGAACTGTTTCATTATTCAGCCAGGATCGTATTGATGCGATTTATGGTATCTGCCACTTTCAATCGGACCAGCCCCAGTGAGACCTTCTTGTTGAACATAACGATCAGCAGGGTCTCCT
>CAZLNA010000211.1:0-4606 GCA_964560485.1 uncultured Desulfobacula sp.
TGAACACCCAGATGTTTGAAAATATCCGGGTGCAGCGCAACCTTGATACCCTGGAGAACGACGGGTGGCATATTCTGGATCCGGATGCAGGGGTTCTCGCCTGCAACACGGTGGGGGCCGGCCGCCTGCCCGAACCCTGGTTCATCTTTGACCGCGCAGCAGCCATGCTGACCAGGAAGGACCTGTCCGGCCTCAACTTCTTGATTTCAGCCGGTCCGACCCAGGAAGCTGTTGATCCGGTAAGGTATATCAGCAATCACTCTTCAGGGAAAATGGGATTTGCCATTGCCGCAGCTGCTGAAAAACGAGGGGCCGGCGTCACTCTGGTATCCGGCCCGGTTTCTCTGGATACCCCCCCGGGCGTCAACCGGATCAATATCACCTCCTGTGATCAGATGGCAAAGGCCATGTTCGAACAGCTTGACAGTGCAGACGTCATTGTCAAGGTGGCGGCAGTGGCCGATTACCGGCCTGCTGATCCGAAACCAGGCAAGATCAAAAAGACAGACACAGACAGCGGGTTATCCCTTGACCTGGTTGAAAATGTGGACATCCTTTCTCAGATCGGCAGGAAAAAGAGAGCCAATCAGCTTCTCGTGGGCTTTGCAGCTGAAACGCATGACCTTGAGCGGTATGCGCAAGACAAAATGAAGCGCAAGAATCTTGACTATATTGTGGCCAATACGGTCGGAGGCACAGATACGGGATTCGGTGCAGATACCAACAAGGTCACAGTCTTTTCAAGCAAGGGATCAAAAACCGATATCCCCCTCAAAGCCAAGACTGATCTTGCCCATGACCTGCTCGATATCATTGTTGATCAGATAAGGGACAAGACGGGCAGGGATGAAACCTGATATGAATCAGCCCGGAAAAGGGCAGGCAGGAGAGACAGCCTTTTTTAAAAATGTGCAGAATCCGCTCCAGCAGGAGCTGCTCAATACCATTGACCGGTTTAAATCGTCTCTTCAGGCCTTAAAATCCGATCCAGGCCTGTTTTTGGACCTGTCGCCGGAATCCCGGGCCACACTCGCGTCCTGGTCTGACTCAGTCCCTGATGGCGAAGAGACCCTGTTTTTCTTTGAAGGCCGCCCTGAATCCCGGATCTATATCCTTGACAGCCATGCCGGCTTTTACACAGGCGCTCCCGGAGAACTGCTGATCAAAATTCTTTCTGCCATGACGCTGACCCCGGACCAGGTCTTTATCTGCAATACAGATGACATGTCAAAGGTGCGCCAGGTCATGGCAAAACATCGTCCCGAAGCCGTCATCACCCTGGGATCAAAGGCTGGTAAAGCCCTGCTTGACACCCGGGAACCGCTGGAATCATTCCAGGGGAAAGCAGGCAGGATCAACGGGATCCGTGTGATGCCGACCTTTCATCCGGCACTGCTGGTCAAGGCGCCTGAATACAAACGCCGGGTCTGGGAAGATATGAAACAGGTAATGGCCTGGACAGGGCTGGGCTGATGCTGCTCAATGATTTTGTTGATATGCTCAGGGCCCAGAAGGGGTATTCCAATCATACCTGCCGGGCCTATGGCACAGATCTTCTTTCTTTTGCACGGTTTGTGACCCAGGCTTCGGAAGCCAGCACCCCTGAAGCGGTCATGTCCTTGTTTCAAGAGTGGATAACCGCCAGATGCCCTCAGACAGGAACCATTGCAGTGCGCAGCTACATGGCCTCTCTGGTCAAGGAGAAGAAAAGCAAACGGACCGTTTCCAGAAAGCTTTCAGCCATAAAATCCTTTTTTGATTTCCTGGTGGTGACAGGGCTTGTCAAAGACAATCCGGCCCAGGCGATTCCATCTCCGAAACTGGAAAAGACCATACCCAAATTCTTAAGTGTGGATGACCTGTTCCGGCTGCTTGATTCCATCCCTTCCAAAACCTGGCTCGATCTTCGGAACCGGGCCATGTTTGAGATTTTTTACTCCACCGGTATGCGGGTGTCTGAAATTGCAGGTCTTGACATGGGCAATATTGACTTTGACCGCCAGATGATTAGAGTGTTCGGGAAAGGTTCAAAAGAACGGGAAATCCCGGTGGGTGCACGGGCGCTTAAAACGCTGATGAGATACCGGACAAGGCTTAAGCAGCCGTTTGAACCGGTTTTTTTAAACAAGGATTTCAAACGGCTGAGTGCACGGTCGATCCGGCGGATCCTGGAAAAGACAGTAAAGGCGTGCCAGTTGAGCGTACCGGTCTCTCCGCACATGCTCAGACATTCTTTTGCCACGCATATGCTTGATTCCGGTGCAGACCTTCGGGGTATCCAGGAAATACTGGGTCATGCCAGCCTGTCAACCACCCAGGTCTATACCCATGTGAGCATGGACCGGCTCATGGCTGTGTATGACAAGGCCCATCCAAGACGTTAGACCCTGCCGGCAGGAGAGGCTCTCCGGCAGCAGGACAAAAGATAAACCAAGGAAAAAAAGATGAACCCTGATGTTTTTCACGGGACCACGATCCTGGCTCTGCGGCAGGGCAATGAAGTTGTTGTTGCCGGTGACGGTCAGGTCACGCTTGGATCCATCGTTACCAAACACAAAGCCAAAAAGGTCAGACGTATTTATAATGATGCCATCATCACCGGGTTTGCCGGTGCTACTGCAGATGCACTGACCCTGTCTGAAAAGCTTGAAACCAAACTTCAGGAATTTAACGGAAACCTGACCCGGGCCTGTGTGGAACTGGCACGGGAATGGCGGACCGATAAATACCTTCGCAGGCTCGAGGCCATGATGATTGCCGCAGACAAGGTCAATACCTATCTGCTCTCTGGCAACGGGGATGTGATCGAACCGGACCAGGGGGTGATCAGCATCGGGTCCGGGAGTACGGCAGCCCAGTCTGCTGCTGTGGCACTGATGGAAAATACGGCGATGAAACCCAGGCAGATTGTGGAAGCGGCCATGAAAATTGCAGCCGATCTCTGTGTGTATACCAACCATCACATCACTATTGAAACCCTTAAAGGATAAATTTATCAGCCGGCCGGGCTTGAGGTTCGGGCCGGTCTGAAAAAGAGTGTGTCTGTCATGAAAGATTTAAAACCCATCCAGATCGTTGAAGAGCTGGACAAATATATCATCGGTCAGAGGGATGCAAAAAAGTCGGTGTCCATTGCCTTGCGCAACCGGTGGCGCCGGCGGCAGCTTGAAAAGGACCTGCAGGCGGAAATCGCGCCGAAAAATATCATTCTCATCGGCCCCACAGGGGTGGGCAAAACGGAAATCGCCCGTCGCCTTGCCAACTTGACGGATTCTCCATTTTACAAGGTGGAGGCGTCAAAGTTTACTGAAGTCGGTTATGTGGGCAGGGATGTGGAATCCATGATCCGTGATATTGTGGAACTCACGGTTAACAACCTTAAAGCCCGCCAGCAGGAAAGTGTCCAGGAAAAAGCCGCAGCCATCGCTGAAGAACGGATCCTTGATCTTCTGCTGCCGGCCGGTAACGGTGCAGGCGCGGATATTTCAGCAGACATCGATATTGTGGCCTCAGATCAGAGTCAGCCGCCCCAGTCAGCCACCCGCGAGAAGCTTCGAAAAATGCTGCATAGCGGAAAACTCGATGACCGGCAGGTGGATATGGAAGTATCTGCCACAGGTTCGCCCATGGTTGAAATTTTTTCAAATACCGGTATTGAGGAAATGGGCATCAATGTCAAGGACATGCTCGGCAACCTGATGCCAAAGTCCACCAAACGGCGGAAGGTCAAGATCAAGGATGCCCGAAAGCTGCTGACCCAGGAAGAGGCGGCCCACCTGGTGGACATGGAAGCGGTCAAGCAGGAAGCGGTCACCATGGTGGAAGAATCCGGCATCATTTTTATTGATGAGATCGACAAGATCGCAGGCAGGGAAAAAAGCCAGGGCCCGGAAGTGTCCAAAGAAGGGGTTCAGCGGGACCTGCTGCCCATTGTGGAGGGCAGCACAGTGCCGACCAAATACGGAACGGTGAAAACCGATCACATCCTCTTTATTGCATCCGGTGCCTTTCATGTGTCCAAACCCTCGGATCTGATTCCTGAACTTCAGGGACGGTTTCCCATCCGGGTGGAGCTCTCGTCGCTCGGTGCAGCAGAGTTTACCCGGATTCTCACTGAGCCTAAAAATGCACTGGTGCTCCAGTATATAGCGCTTTTGAGAACCGAAGGCATTGCCATTGAATTCACCCAGGATGCTGTGGAAAAGATCGCGGCCATTGCGGTTGAGGTAAACGCGTCTACTGAAAACATCGGTGCGCGCCGGCTGCACACCCTGATGGAAAAGCTGCTGGAGGAAATTTTGTTCCATGCACCGGATATTGATGAAAAAAAGATTGTCATTGATGCCGATTTTGTGGAAAAACAATTGAGAGATATTGTACAGAACCAGGATTTGACAAGGTATATTTTATGAAAATCAATGCTGCTGACATTCTTATTGAAGCGCTGCCGTATATCAAGCAGTTTTCCGGAAAGACCGTTGTTGTCAAGTACGGGGGCCATGCCATGGTGGATGAGGCCCTTAAACAGGATTTTGCCAATGACATCATTCTGCTCAAATACATCGGGGTCAACCCGGTGGTGGTGCACGGCGGCGGACCCCAGATC
>CAZLNA010000212.1:0-4579 GCA_964560485.1 uncultured Desulfobacula sp.
GGTTAATACCGTGGCAAAGGCCACGCCAAATGCCAGGGAGATCCCCATGGGAATTAATTGTCTGGCATACTGACTGGTCTCCAGAAGCAGTGGTGTCAGGCCTGCAATGGTGCTGATGCTCGTCAGCATCACTGCTCTGAAGCGACGGACGCCGCCGCTGAACAGGGCATCAAAAAACGCCATGCCCTGTTCAAGGTTTTTGTTCACCCGTTCAATCAATACAATGGCATCGTTCACCACCACCCCGGTCAAGGCCACCATTCCAAATACCGAAAGCAGTGACAGCATATGCCCCATGGCCATGTGACCGAGCACAGCACCCGTCAGCCCGAAAGGGACAATAAAAATAATGAGCAGCGGCTGGACATAGGACCGGAACATGGCGGCAATGATCACAAACATGCCCATGATTGAAATCGGAACCCAGATATAGAGACTGCCAAAGGATTCATTCTGGCGCTTTGCATCCCCGCCCATGCTGATCCGGATATCAGGATACTTCTGCTGCAGGCCTGGAAACAATTCCTTATTCAGGGCCTCAATCACTTCAGTGGAAACGATTTTTTGTTTATTGACCTTGGCTGTGACACTGATCTGGCGATAACTGTCTTTGCGGGTGATGGTCGACACTCCGGGTGAGTATGAGATTTTCGCCACTGTTGAAAGCGGTACCCACTGGTCGCTGTTGATTCGTATTTTAAAATCTTCTATACTCCGGGCGGTCTCGCGCTCTTGTTCAGTAAATCGGACATAGACTTCCACCTCGTCATTCTCGCGCTGGACTTCAAGCGCCTTGGCCCCAAAATAGGCATTGTACACCTGGCTGCTGATATCCAGAAGATCAACACCTAAATATTCTGCTTCTTTTTTAAGGTGTAAAACGAGTTCATTTTTCCCGGGGGTACTATCAGAGTAAACTGCAAAGACGCCGTCCATGGCATTGAGTTTCTTCATCACCTCACCGGCAGCCGCTGTCATTTGATCGATGTTTTCACCCTGAATATGAATCTCAACCGGTGCACCGGGCGGACCGCTGTTTGAAGCGCTGATATCAAGAGACGTGACCCCTGGGATATCACCAACCGCCTGTTCCCATGCCAGCGTGAAATCATCTGAATGTACCCCGCTTAAGTCCGGGTCTGCAAGGGTCACCCGCACTCCGCCGATATTCGGAGATGCCCTCCTTGCGCTTTTTACTTTTTCTCCTGCAGACTGGCCAATGGTCGACACCATATTTTCCACCAGAGCAGGGCCGGTCAATTTCCCAAGTTTTTTTTCAGCCTCCCTGGCAGCCTGTTCAATTTTTTCAACCGCCTGCTGGGTGGTTTCAAACGTTGCCCCTTCCGGGAATGTCACAGAAGCCACTAGTATGGTGGATGCCTGGTTTGGAAATACATTGAATTTTACAATCCCTCCCATCACAAGCCCTGCGCACAGTAACAGGCCTGCAATGCAGAGACTGGCAAAAAGATACCGGTACCTTACACAGGTTTTCAAGATGGGCAGGTAAACGTAATCTGCCGCCCAATCCATGCTGTTCACTGTAAACTGGTGAAATCGGCCCAGAGCCGATAAAATCCTGTTTTTTGGCTTCTGGACCGTGTTCAGGTCCCTAATGTCAGACAGGTGCGCGGGCAGCATGAACAGGCACTCCACAAGAGAAACGGCCAGGCAGGCAATGACAGCCGTTGGAAGGGCAACGATGAATTTACCCATCACACCTTCAATATGGTAAAGGGGAAAGAATGCGACAATGGTGGTTAAAATGGCCGCCACCACCGGCATGCCCACTTCTGATACCCCACTGATAACCGCATCCATCCTGGATGCCCCGTTTTTACGGTGGTAAAAAATGGCCTCCCCCACCACGATGGCGTCATCTGCCACAATCCCCAGAACCATGATCAGTCCGAAAAGCGTGATCTTGTTCAAAGAAATCCCTGAAAAATAAACCACGGCCAGCCCGCCGAGCAGGGAAATGGGAATGCCCATGCCGGCCCAGAAGGAGATTTTGGTATCCATGAAGAGCCAGAGCAGGATAAAAACAAGGACAAGGCCCATGACCGCATTGGAAAAAAGCGTATCCAGAGTGGACCGGATACCCACGGTATTGTCCGACAAGACAATCATCTCCGATCCCTGGGGCAGGGCAGAATTGGCTTTTGCTGCATACTCACGGACCCGGTCGGCAATTTTAATGGTATCCTCATCACCGGCAAGGATATTGAGCAGAACAGCCGGTTGGCCGTTTGCCCTTATTAAGAGCCGGTTCTGGGTAAATTCATCCTTGATACGGGCAATATCTCCCAGAAAGACGGTCTGGCCGTTTTCTCCACTGACAATTTTAATCCCGGACAGCTCGCTGCCGGTATATTTTCGGCCGATGGTACGAACCCGGATTCGCTGGTTATGGGTTGTAAATATTCCGCCTGATTGATTTAAACTGTTTCTTTGAATGATTGTACTGACATCTTCGAGGGTAAGATCATATTTGAGTAGGTCCTGCTGAGAGATCTCCACGGATATCTCATACGCCCTTGTTCCGGATAATTTGACCTGACTGACACCTGGCAGGTTCTGTATTTCCTTTTTTACCTGGTCTGCCCATTCCTTGAGCCGGGCTTCCGGCATATTGCTGGCCAGGGCCAGGCTGATAACGGCTTTTTCGATCTGGGGCCTGAATATGGAGGGGTTTTCTACATCAGCGGGAAAGGATGTGATGCTGTCCACCTCGTTTCTCACCTGGTCGAGAAGCGTGTCCGTATCATACCCGTCCGCCACTGTGATGACGGTCGTGGAGGCGCTTTCAGCGGCAGTGGTTTCCACCTCATCAATCCCTTCAATCCCGTCAATGGCCTCTTCCACTTTCCTGGAGACGCCTTCCTCAACCTCTTCAGGATCTGCACCCGGATAGATCACGCTGACCACAATCGTGTCGAGCTGCATGTCCGGCATATCTTCTCTGATCATTACCAGCGCGGCAAGGACCCCGGCCGCCAGAATGGTGACCATGGCCAGGTTGGCAAATACCGTATTGGCGGCAAAGGCTTTGATAATCTGACTCATTGCACATCACCCCTGGCCAGAGCCACTCTTTCTGACCGGCCGGCGTGTGATGTGCCGGTTATCGAGAGGACCTGGTTTTCAATGGGACAGGACAAGGGGGTGACAATAATCTCATCCTCGAGCGTGACCCCCCCAGTTACATAAACATGATCCGCATCATCCAAAACCTTGATTACTGGTTCAGTTCTCAATTTTCCATCCCGGGCCAGATAGATTGTTGAATCCGGATTAAGAAGTGTGGCTGGAACCCTGACTGCGTTTTGAACCCGCTTCCCGGTAAACGCCACTTTACAGAACATTCCGTCCATTAAAGGAATCAGATGCCCCGGGCCCGGTTCCTGACCGCCAGGCACTGGTACACGGACAGCCAGAGTAAGGGTCCGGGTTTGGGGGTCATATTTCACAACCCGATGTACAGATCCGCCCATCGTGGTTTTATGGTCTCCAGTGACCGTCTCCACCCGGCAGACGATATCTTTCAAACGACTTTGCAGGTTTGCATTCTTTTCAGCCTCTTTTCTGCTTAAAAGACCAAAGGCGTCTTTGTCACTGAGCGGAACCTCTATTTCAAGGATACTGTCATCTGCCAGGGTAACTGCCAGTGCGCCGATCGACACATAACTGCCCTTTTCAACAGACATCTCTTTAATCCGGGCCGTGAACGGGGCTTTGACAACACAACGCTCAACGTTGCGCTCTGCATTCTCAAGATTTGACCGGGCATCTGCCAGGCTCGACTCGGCCTCTCCAATCTGAAGCGGATAGAGCGCAATGGATGTAATCAGTTTTTTTTGGGTATCCAGAAGGGAATGATAACTTTGCTCTGCTGATTCCACTGTGGAGAGCGTGCCGACCCTGTCATTTTCATATAGCGATTTCAATCGTTCCCAATTGGTCCGGGCAAGGCGCGTGTTTTGTTTTGTGCCTGACAGCCGGTCTTTATCTTTCTGATAAGAAACCTTGAGCTGTTCCAACTGGTTATGCATCAATTCTACCTGGATCTTCGCCTGTGTGAGGGCAATGTCGTAGTCTGTACTGTCAATGGCAAAAAGAAGGGATCCCTTTTCAATGGTTTCTCCTTCCTTCAACAGCGTGAGTTCATTGATCCGGCCGGCCACTTCCGGGCTGATGTGAACCGTATCCAATGGCCGGGCTTCCCCAAAACCGGTGATAACCAGGTTTACATCCACCTTGACGACCGGCATGGTCTCCACATGAAGGGCGACCGGCCGCTTCTGCTTTTTAGCGGGTGTTTTTTTTTCAGACAGCATTTTGGTCATCCCTGCCACACCGCCGGAAACGATCATCAGGCAGGCCAGTGTGAGGCAGAGACGTTTTAAAAATGTCTTTTTCGAATCGGTTTGTTTCTCCATTTTAAAACTCCTTTGAGTTGTTTTTGCCAGGAGTTTAAACCTTTAGATATGAACCGAATGTGAAATGGATGTGAAAAATTCGTGAAATCGTCAGATCTGCAAACCGGTAAGGAAGACGGGGCAGTAAAGATGAAAGAACT
>CAZLNA010000213.1:0-4566 GCA_964560485.1 uncultured Desulfobacula sp.
TTCATTCAATGCCGTGTAGGTCAGGTTCCAGGTGCCGGTGGAAGAACCGTCTTTGTTATCTGCCAGGTTGATTCTGAAGTGTATGACCATTGCATCCTCGATGATCCTGACAAGTTCAAGGCTCTGATTCGGTTCGTACCGGGTAAAAATCCACAGCCCAGGACCCAGGTAATTGGTTTCTGGCGTGGTAAATATGCAGTCTTTTTCAACATATCCGGTGGTGGTATAGACCAGGTCACAGTCCCAGCCGTCGATCCAGTCAAGCTCCCGGGTCGGGCAGAACTGGTAAAAAACCGTTTCAGGCGGTGATGTGAATCGTTTGGTATATTCCTGGGTTTTCCGTTTAAGTTTACCAGGATGCTTCATAAACTGAATGGCTTTTTTCTCCGATCGTTCAGTGTTCATTGATTTCTCCTTGTTGATTGAATGATATGATTTAGTATTTAGCATCTAAACTATAAAGGTAAAAAATTTTGTTTATTCTATGTCTATTGCCTTTTCCATGTGTAAGAGAAAGTTAAATATCACCTCCTTTTGTTCCGGGTTGAGTGTTGTTAAATAGGCGTCATGTGCCTGGGTAAAGACCGCCTGTCTTGATCTGCACATGGCATAGGCCTCTTTGCCCAGGCGGGTTAGTGACAAGGTCAGTTCGTTCTTGTTATACGGGTTTTTTGTCTTCAGGATGATGCCTTTTTTTTCAAGGCGCGACAGCGTCTGGGAGACGGCACCTTTTGTCAGTCCAAGGCGGCCGGCAATCGTGGTGGCATTGGTGGCGACATCGTCTTGAATCACCAGCAGCAGATGAACTTCAGATGGATAGCGCGAGATCCCCTGGCATTTCACAATCATTTTTTCTCTTTAAAAATGATCTTGTTGACGACCTGGATAAGCTGTCTTTTGATTTTGTCATGCACACTGTTCATGGAGTCGAATATAGTATCTAAACTCGGCTTTGTCAACAACAGGTGTATTCTTTTTTTCTTGCCGGGTCTGCCATTGTTATATAAACAATGTTCTGGGACTGATACGGGACAACAATTCAGCAAAGGAGACAACAGCCCATGGCCAAAGGATTTCAGAAAAACAGAGAACACAAAGATAAGGTGGCGCTTCTGGGCAAATCCCTGATCCGGCGGTCAGGGAAAAAATGTGAACTCTGCTCTGCTTCAGGTGTGAGCCTGATGGTGGCGGAGGTGGATCCGGCACCTGCCGTCCCGGATGAAGACCACGCCATAATGGTCTGCGAGCGCTGTCAAACGGTCATGGGGGCGGACAAACCTGATGCCGGCGAATTGCGGTTTTTGGAGTCTGTTATCTGGAGCGAAATACCGGCAGTCCAGGTCAGTGCCGTCCGGATTTGTCAGAAACTTGCCAAAACCGGGGTGGACTGGGCAGAAACGCTGCTGGAGACGGTCTATCTGTCCCCGGAAGCAGAGGCGTGGTTGCAAAAAGAATAGAAGCCATCTCCTTAAACTCTTTTAAACGGACGTCTTTGTTTTCAGGCAAAGGCTTTGAACGTTTATTTCTGCAGCAGGAAGTACTGCTATATTTGTAACAGCCTGGCTTCAAGCGTATCAATATCATCCGTTTTCATGAGGAGCGCGCCCTTATCTTTCATTTCCCGGAGTGCTTCCTCGGTGGAATCCGGTGCCACGCCCCTGCACAGATTTTGAAGAACCATCACCTTGTACCCGCTTTTCAGGGCATCGAGAACCGTGAAGCGGACGCAGAAATCAGTTGCCAGCCCGAAAACAATCAGGGTTTTAATCCCGTGGGTTTTGAGAATATTGTCCAGATCGGTCCTGGCACCGCCGTCGTCCTGGAAGCCGGAGTAGGAATCATACCGGCTGTCAGTGCCTTTGCGGACAATTGCCGTAAAGAGGGCCGGGTCAAGGAGAAGGCCTGCATTCTCTGAATCCTGGACACAGTGGGGCGGCCAGAGGATCTGGTCCCGCCCGTCAATGGAGATGGTGTCAAAGGCGTTCCTGCCAGGCGTGTTCGTGAAAAAAGAGATGTGGTCCTTTGGGTGCCAGTCCTGGGTGGCAAAAAGCTTGAAACCTTTTTCCTTCAACCCCCGGGCTGTCTTTTCAACGGCAGACAGATACTCTGTATCGGTTCCCTCAACTGCAAGGGAACCAGTTTTCAATGTGGTGAAATCGCCCTGCAGATCAACGATAATTATTCCAAAACACTTCATAACCAGACCCTTTATCCTATCCGTGTACAAACATTGAAAATCAAGATATAGTCCACCTATTATAATCCATAATAAAATTGAAAACAGAGAAAAAATGATAAAATCCATATTAGATAACGACCTGTATAAATTTTCCATGCAGCAGGCGGTTCACATGCTCTACCCTAGAGCTGAGGTGGAATATGAATTCATCAACCGGAACCGGGAAAAAACCCGGTTCCCGGACGGATTCGGCTGCCAGGTTCAAAAAGAGATCGACAAAATGGCCAGTCTTCAACTCTTTGATGACGAAAAGGGTTTTCTGGCAGAAACCTGTTATTTTTTAACCCCGGTCTACCTCGACTACCTGGCAACCTACCGGTTTGACCCGGCTGAAGTCAATGTCTCCCAGGCCGGAGGAGATCTTTCCATCATTGTGAAAGGGCCCTGGTACAGGACGATTCTCTGGGAGGTCCCCCTCCTGGCCATTGTGAGTGAACTTTTTTATGTCATGACCCAGGCGAAACCTGAGCCGGCCGAACAGCAGCATGCCACCAACCTGCACAAGGCAAGGGTACTGGCTGAAAACGGAATAAAATACGCAGATTTCGGCACCCGGCGCAGGTTTTCCTCAAAATTTCACAAGGCATTGATCCTGGACCTGCTCAATGAAAAGCAGAGCACGCTGATCGGTACGAGCAATGTCCACCTGGCGCGTCATTTCAACATTAAACCCATCGGCACCCTTGCCCATGAATGGTTCATGTTCCATGCGGTTCTGCGCGGTTATCAGATGGCCAACCCGTCTGCCATTGAAGCCTGGGTCAATGTTTTTCACGGCAACCTCGGGATTGCCCTGCCAGACACGTTTACCACGGATCTCTTTTTATCCACCTTTGATACCCTGTATGCCAAGCTTTTTGACGGTGTGCGGCATGATTCCGGCGATCCGTTTGTTTTTGTGGACAAGATCGTAAACCATTATGAGAAACTGCATATCGATCCCATGTCCAAAACCATTGTCTTCTCAGACAGCTTGGATATTGAAAAAGCGGTTGCCATTCACAATTTCTGCAGGGGGAAAGTCAAAGATTCATATGGCATCGGCACCAACCTGACCAATGATGTGGGTGTGGACCCGCTCAATATCGTGATCAAACTTGTCCGGTGCCGGGCTGGCGCTGACAAGCCCTGGTACAACACGATCAAGCTTTCTGATGATAAGGGCAAGTATACCGGGGATCCTGAAGAGATTGCGTATTGCAAGGCACTGCTGAAAAGAGGCTGTTAGCCTGAATGCCAGGCAGAATATTTTTATGCGTTGGCGCCCCGGGATCGCAGGGCCTGTCCCGGGCAGAAACCGGTTTTTGTGAATGATATTCCCATGAAATGGTTGTATTCAAAATTTGTTTTTTTGATGGTTGTATCTGTTTTGGGCGCGTATCAGGCCTTTGGCAGTGAAGTATATTACATCGATGACCGACCCCTGTTTTTATACAAGACCATCAACTGGTGGTATGACTGCCTGCCTGAACAAGCAGGAACGCTTTGCGGCAAACCAATCAGATGTTCGAATACGGGCAACGCCCGGGTCGAATATGATGCAGATCAAAAAGAGATGGCGATCAAGATATATGGCGGCTTTGCCGTCATGCTTTCAATCTCTGAACCCGGGTTCTCCAGTCTGAAAGACGTCTGGTTAAACCCTGCATATCTTCACAGCACTGCTTCTGCGGTTCTTGCCAGTGATGCATCCGGTATCACCGGTTTGGTGTTCAAGCATGTGGAAAAGACCCGGGCGCAGCAATTCCGGGATATGGCTCCTGACCTGCGGTTTTCTCTTGAGGGCCGGATCATGGGGCTTGCCAACGGCCGGATTGCCCTGGATGATACCCAGCCCATGCTGAAAAAATGTACCCGGACAGGGACTGCTCCAGATCAAGCCTGTCCCTTCCGCCTGACCCTCCTGAATTCACAGAGCGAAGAAATAATAGCTGTATTCAATATCTGTCCGGCACCCTGAACCCTTCCGCCGCCTGGCGAAACCCTTTGACACCCTTAAATGAACGGTTCTGTTAGCGTTGTGTTTAAAGCTGTTTTTTAAATCAGGACCGCTTTGCATACGGCCCGAATAATGATATGAATTCCTGAATCAGGGCCGGGGTATTCCGGCCCCGGATACGGTTCGATATCTCATGGATTAGAATGTATATCAACGGGTTGAATGATGCTTTAGAAAAAGGAGCCTCAATGAAGGTGAAATGCGCGTTTCAGGAGGTCGTGGGTAATGGTGTGGTCTGATTTTGCCCTGTTTGTGGCAGCGTCCTGGATACTGATCATCACCCCGGGGCCGGATATGATTTACGTGATCACCAGAGGCATATCACAGG
>CAZLNA010000214.1:0-4528 GCA_964560485.1 uncultured Desulfobacula sp.
CGTGCGTCCACTAGTCCCTGAAACTAGCGCGTCTACCAATTCCGCCACTTCGGCAGCAAACCAGTTTTTTTGTCGCTTCAGGCACGCGCCCGGCCGCTGCCGGGGAATAAAGCATTGCTTGAAAACGACAATTAGGCTATATATATTTGTTTTATAAGTTTGTCAAGCCGATTGTTATGAATTTAAAAAGGCAGATATGCAACTCATTGAAAATCTGAACCAGATCAGACGCCCGTTTGACAACGCTGTTCTCACCATAGGCAACTTTGACGGCGTACATAAGGGCCACCAGAAACTGCTCTCCCTTGTGATTGAAAAAGCAGGCCGCATCAACGGTACTTCCGTGGCCATGACATTTGACCCCCATCCTTTGAAAGCCCTCGGCATCAAAGGCCCGCCCCTGATCACCCGGCGGGACCAGAAAATAGAGCTCATTGAAAAAAGCAATATCGATGTCCTGCTCTGCCTGCCGTTTGACAAGGCCTTTGCTTCCATTTCAGCGCAACGCTTTGTCCGTGACCTGCTGGTGAATAAAATCGGCATGAAAGCCATCATTATTGGTGCAGACTATTCCTTTGGCAAAAACCGGGCCGGAAACGTGGACATGCTGGAAACCCAAGGGTCTGAGCTCGGATTTGAGACCATCGTCCTGCCCTGGGTTAACAATGCCGATGCAGAAGAACGGATCAGCAGCACCCGGATCAGAGACATTGTCATGGCCGGAAATGTCAGCCAGGCCGTGGCCTATCTCGGCCGGTATTACCAGATTCGGGGAAAGGTCATCAAGGGACGGGAAAGAGGCGGATCCCAGCTGGGATTTCCCACAGCCAATATCAAGCTGCACGACGAGCTCTGCCCCAAAATCGGGGTCTATGCCGTCACCGTGGAAACGGTTCTGGGAAAACACTGGGGCGTGGCCAATATTGGTTTTTCACCCACGTTCGGAGACGGGGAATTTACGATTGAGGTCCATATCCTTGACTTTGACCATGACCTGTACGACACCCGCATACGGGTCAACATGGTGGAACGCCTCAGGGATGAAACAAAATTTTCCAGCATTGACGCGCTGGCAGTGCAGATTGAAAAAGACATCCAAAAGGCAAGACAGATCCTTGGAAAGGAGCAGGTAACACCCGATGGCCGTTCTTGATATTTTAACCTACCCGGAAAAATCGCTCAAAGAACCTTCCGTAACCGTGGACACCATTGATGAAGAGATCAGAACGCTGGTTGAAAACATGGGCCAGACCATGTTTGCCGCACCCGGCATCGGCCTTGCCGCTCCCCAGGTGGGTGTGAACAAACGCATTATTGTTTATGATGTCAATGCAGGCAGCCCGGACAGAGAAAACCTCGAACCTGAATTCAGGGCCCTGATCAACCCGGAAATCATTTCTTCATCAGGCAGCATTGTCTCTGAAGCTGAAGGCTGCCTGAGCGTTGTCGACTATACAGCTGATGTCAAGCGGTATGAACAGGTGGTGGTCAAAGCGCTCGATATTGACGGGAACCCTATCGAATTAAATGTCAGCGGCATTGAAGCCGTTATCATGCAGCATGAAATTGATCATCTTGACGGTGTTTTATTCATAGACCGGCTCAGTCTTTTAAAACGGTCAATGTACAAGAAAAAAGTACAGAAAATGCTCAAGGAAAAAGGGAAGAATCTTTGACAAAAGCAACCATCGTCTACATGGGCACACCGGATTTCAGCGTGCCGGCTTTAAAAACACTGGCCCAGTCACCTGAATTTGAAATCCCGCTGGTGGTGACCCAGCCGGACCGGCCAAAAGGCCGGGGAAAAAAACTGGCAGCCTCACCCGTCAAAAGTGCTGCCATTGATCTGGGACTTCCCCTGTTTCAGCCCGAACGCCTGAACACTCCTGAAGCGGTTGAGGTCCTGGCCGACATAGAACCCGACTTTTTTGTGGTGGCTGCATTCGGCCAGATCCTATCCCGGCAAGTCCTTGATATCCCGAATTTTTATCCGGTGAACATCCATGCCTCCCTGCTCCCGAAATACCGGGGTGCCTCCCCGATCCAGGCAGCCATCCTGAACATGGATAAGACCAGCGGCATCACCACTATGGTCATGGCCCAGAAAATGGATGCCGGAGACATCCTTTTGACCGCTGAAACACCCATATCCAGAGACGACACCGCACAGGATCTTCACGACCGGCTCTCTGTCATGGGAGCAGACCTCATCGTGCCCACCCTGAAGGGCATTCTCGACAACACCCTGACCCCTCAGCCCCAGGATGAAACTGCAGCCACCTATGTGAAACTGCTGAAAAAAGAAGACGGCCGGATTAACTGGGACGAGAGCAGCGCAGCCACTGCTGCCCGTATTCGCGCCATGACCCCCTGGCCCGGCGCATTCACCAGGCTCTCAGACCAGACCATTAAAATTTTCAAAGCCATGGATATCCCGGACTGCCCCAAGACCCCGCCCGGCACCCTCTATCAATGCAATGAAAAGGGCATCCATGTGGCCTGCGGCCAGGGCAGCCTGGTCATCCTGGAACTCATGGGCCGATCGGGCAAGCGTCTCACTGCTGCCGAATACCTCAGGGGACACCGGATGACCCCTCCGCTTCAATTCGATGTCAGATGAGTCCTGACGCCCGATATACCGCTTTCAACATTCTTGTCTCCTGGCAGAATGCATCTGCCACACTCGACCAGATTCTTGAGCAGCATGATGAAACTGTCCGCCTGCTGAGCCGGAAAGACAGACGGCTGTGCAATGCACTGGTTTTCGGGGTGCTGCGCCAGCGCGAAGCCATTGACTGGCGGATCAGGGCCTTTTCAAATGCCAGGCTCGAAAAGATACGGCCCAAAGCACTCTACCTCCTCCGCATGGGCATATTTCAGATGGCCTTCATGGACCGGGTGCCGGACTTTGCCGCCATCAATTCATCTGTTGAGATCGGCAAAAAAGAGCTTGGTGCAAAAGCGGCCGGATTTATTAATGCAGTACTCAGGCGCGCCGGCCGGGAATACGAAACAATTCCGCTGCCGGACCCGGACAAGGATCCAGTTGATTTTTTTGCTGTCCGCTACGCCCTGCCCCGCTGGCTTGCCCACAGATGGCTGATCGCCTACGGCAGAGAAGCCCTTGAACCGCTTTGCCGGCAGATCAACTCCGTGCCAATGCTGACAGTTCGAACCAATACCCTCAAAATAGACCGGCCAACCCTGGCTGAACACCTGAAAGATGTCGCCCGGACAGTCTCTCTGACACCTTTTTCATCCCTGGGTGTGCAGATCTGCGGCCTTGATACCCAGATTCATGAACTCGACGCATTCGGCAATGGCTGGTTTCAGGTCCAGGACGAGGCTGCCCAGATGGTGACCGAACTGCTCGACCCGCTGCCGGGTGAAACCGTTCTTGATGCATGTGCCGGCATGGGCGGAAAAACCGGCCATATTGCCCAGGCCATGGGCAATCGCGGCCGTGTGACAGCAGTGGACACCGACCCTGCCAAGCTTGACAGACTGGCTCACGAAGCCCAGCGGCTGGGAATCCGGATCATCGATACCCGGACGGCAGATATCATGAAAACCACGGTAAAAGATTTTGACCATTATTTTGACCGGGTCCTGGTGGACGCACCCTGTACCGGCCTTGGTGTGATCCGGCGCAACCCGGATACCAAATGGAAACGTACTGTGGCAGATATTCAGCGCATGGCCGGCCGCCAGAAAAAAATTTTAAATGCCGGTGCAAACCTGGTCAGACCCGGCGGCATTCTCGTGTATGCGGTCTGCTCATGTGAACCCGAAGAAAATCAGGGCGTTATTCAGGCATTCCTGAACAAGCGCAAAGATTTTTCAATTGATAAAATTGACGGTTCTGATACCATTTGTTCATTACAGACAAAAGACGGTTTTTTAAGAACTCACCCGGCCCCCCATGATATGGATGGTTTTTTTGCCGCCCGTCTGAAAAGGAAACTCAGGCAATAGATGCCAGGATATTTCAAACCATTTCTTGTTTTCCTGCTTGCCGCCGGCATCAGCGCGGTTGTCGGATTTTACGGCATCCGGCTTTTTACCAAAAGTGCAGATGAAATTGTCATGCCTGATCTTTCAGGCAAAGATATTCTATATGTTCTTGAAACACTCACCAGCATGGGGCTCAATGTCAAGCTCAGGGCCACACTGTTCAATGAAAAAATCCCAAGGCATGCAGTCATTGCACAGTCTCCGCCCCCAGGATCTGTCATGAAAAAGGGCCGGGATATCCTGATAGACCTGTCCAGGGGAAGCCAGGAAATCCTGATGCCGGACTTGCGCCAGGTCAGCCTGGAACAGGCCGGATTAATACTTGAAAAACAGGATATCGCCAAAGGCAGTTTATCCTATACATTTTCAGAATCCACTCCCAAAGGAAGCATTATCAGCCAGGCGCCCCACCCCTTTTCCAGGATCCAGCGGGACGCGGCCTGCCACCTTCTGATCAGCCGGGGCAGGCCGGTCAGCAGTTATGCCATGCCCGAACTCACAGGACAGTCCATTG
>CAZLNA010000215.1:0-4520 GCA_964560485.1 uncultured Desulfobacula sp.
AACTCACGGCACTCTTGATATAGACCGGGTCATAAATAAAATCAATCGGGGAAAACCTTAATTTTTAGAACATTTTTTTTTACTGAATATGTTGTTGGCGTTTTTTCACGCATAGATGAAGAGGGCATCCGCTTCTGCTATCTTTCGGAGAAAAAGGAAAACCCTTTACCTGTATGGGTTTTTATAATAAGTGTATAGCCACGCTCTGCCAGCGGATGAAAACCCTTAATGACCCTGAGGAGATAGAATGGCTGTCATTGTGAAGTACATCGTTGTCAGGAATGGAGAAGAAAAAATGACATTTGCGACAAAAAAAGAAGCAGACGCTTATGACAAGATGCTTGATATTGCCGAAAATGTGTTCGAATTCCTGGAAAACAGTGATCTGAAATTAGAAGAGACACAAATTGAAGAAATATCCCTGGTCCTGGCTCAGAACAGGGACTTTCTGATACCCATGTTGCGGGGGACCAAACCCAAGGCACCCCCAGCGAAAAATAGGCAGAAAAGCCCGTCGCCGGCCAAAAAGGCGGCAGCCAAAAAATAAAGCAAGGATTGCGCTGCCTCAGGCCGGCAGAGTCAACCCGTCAGGCAGGTTTGTTAATTTCCGGTTAAACATCCTGTTCGAGCTTTAAACAACAAAATGTCTGGTATATAAAGCAAAGATCCGTCCATTCATCAAGGAGAGTTGTCCATCATGACCCAGACCGTATCCGGTAAGGCCAAGCCTGTACCGTTCCTTTTCAGAGCCGTCCGCGTGATCATTGTCCTGGCAGTGGCGCTTGGGTTGGCCAGATTTTTGATTTCAATGAAAAAAGCGCCTGAAAAACAAGCTGTGGATCAGGCGCCGCCAAGTGTTGAGGTTGTTGCTGCGACCCCTGAGTCAAAGGTGATGACGGTTGAGGCCTATGGCACAGTGGCACCCCGGCGGTCGGTAAAAATCAGCGCCGAGGTCTCAGGCCGGATTGATCAGATGCATCCGGCGTTTGTTGCCGGCGGGAGGATTGAAAAAGGCGCCCTGCTGATTGCCATTGACCCGGAATCCTATGAGCTTGAAAAAGACAGTGCCCAGGTCCGTGTGACACAGTCCACCGCAGATATTGAAAACTATGAACAGGAAATTGAAAATCTGCGTGCAGACATCGCACTTTCCAAAGCGAGTCTGGCACTGGCACAAAAAGAATTCAATCGTGTCAGTGCATTGACCAAGAATCAGTTTGCATCAAAAACACTGCTCGATCAGACAGAACAGCAGGTCCTGCAGTCAAAGATACAGCTTCAGGCCCTGCAGAACCGCATGGCATTGACCGATACGGTGATGGCCCAGAAAAAGGCAGCCCTGGCCATGGCCCGCCTTGATTATGAGAAAGCAGACCTGGCGTTCTCCCGGACCCGTATCAGGGCCGGGTTTGACGGCTTTGTCCTGGAAAAATCAGCTGAACAGGGCGAATATGTGACCATTGGCCAGACCCTGGGGGTCATCTACCAGAACGGCCAGCTTGATGTAGAGATCTCCATTCCCATTGAGAAAACCCGCTGGCTGAATTCTCTTTCAGATGCAGCCGCGCTGCCCAGGGCCCGCATCCGCCTTGCCAATCCCAACGGGCTGGCTGAACATGAATGGGAGGGCCAGGTGGCCAGGCTGAAGGCCCGGATTGATGAGCAGACCCGGACACTGCCCCTGGTGGTTGAAATCCGGACGCAGGGGGAAAATGACCGGGTGCTGGGGCTAAAGCCCGGTGCTTTTGTCAAATGCCTTTTGATCGGTCGTACCATCGATAACCTCTTTGTTCTGCCCAGGCACCTGATCAGACCCGGTGATACCCTTTTCACAGTTGTGGGGCAGCAGTTGAAAATTAAAAAAATCAACATCCTGAGAAAATTTGGAGAGCAGATATACATTGACCAGGGACTCAATGCCGGGGATCTGATTGTATCCTCCCCGCTGCCGGGTGCGCTGGACGGTATGGCACTGACCATCCGGGAGGATGAGAAATAAGCCCATGAAAGCCCTTGGTAAATGGTCTGTGGACCACCGGGTGTCTGTCAACCTGATCATGGTTTTCATTATTGTGGCCGGTGTATTCACGGCATTAAACATGAAGCGCGAGATGTTCCCGCAGTTCTCCCTGGATATGATCGTGGTCTCTGTCGCCTTTCCCGGCGCCTCCCCTGAAGAGGTGGAAGAAGGGATCTGCATTAAAGTTGAAGAACAGCTCAAGAGCCTTGAAGGTGTCAAAGCCATGTATGCGACAGCTATAGAAGGCAGCGGCTCAGTCACCCTTGAACTGGAAGCGGGCACAGACATCATTGAAAAGCTTGATGAGGTCAGAACCGAGATTGATCTGATCGACTCTTTTCCTGAAGAGGCAGAGGATCCGGTTATTGTGGAGATCAAGAACAATGATCCGGCTATCTATCTTTCGGTCTACGGGCATGTGGATGAAAAGCTGCTTCGCCGGACTGCTGAGAAAATCAGGGACGACCTGGCAGATAAAGATGCGATTTCCCTGGTCAGCCTGACCGGGGTCCGGGATTATGAGATTTCCATAGAAGTGTCTGAAGAGAGCCTGCGAAGATATCAGCTCTCCTTTGACCAGGTGGCTGCAGCCGTGAGGACCGGCAGTATTGATCTGCCGGGCGGAAAAATAAAAACCCAGGGCGGTGAATTCCTGGTCCGCGCCAAGGGCAAACGGTATACCGGCGAGGAGTTTGAGCAGATCCCGGTGGTGACCAAACCGGACGGGACCATCATCCGCCTTAAAGATGTGGCAACGGTCATAGACGGGTTCGAAGATACGGATATCAAAACCCGTTTTAACGGAGAACCGGCCGCCCTGGTGGTGGTCAGGCGGACAGACAGCGAAGATACCATTAAAATTTCCGATACAGTCAAAGCGTATATCAGGGACAACAAAGATAAAATGCCCGACGGCATCACCCTGGGGTACTGGTTTGACATGGCGGAAATGGTCCAGGAAAGGATTGACCTGCTTTTGAAAAATGGCTGGCAGGGAATTCTTCTGGTATTTGTGGTTCTGGCCCTCTTTTTAAACCTCTCCCTCGCCTTCTGGGTGGCGGTGGGGATTCCCATCTCTTTTATGGGTGCTTTTCTGGTGCTGGACTATTTCGGCGCTTCCATCAACATGCTCTCCATGTTCGGTTTTATCATGACCCTGGGGATCCTGGTGGATGATGCCATTATTGTGGGTGAAAATGTCTTTTCCCACTATGAAAGCGGAAAACCTGCCAGACAGGCGGTGATTGACGGGCTCGGCCAGGTGGGAGGGCCTGTGGTCATGGCGGTGACCACCACGATTGTGGCATTTACCCCCCTGATGCACATCACCGGGATTATCGGAAAATTTGTGGCGATCATGCCCCAGTCCGTGATCTGCATTCTGGCGTTTTCACTGGTTGAGGCATTTATCATCCTGCCGGCGCACCTGGAAAGTGCCCTCAGGGTTTCAGATTCAGCCAAACCCAGGATTTACCGGATCTGTTTTTTCTGGCTGGAGTGGATTAAAAAAGATATTTCAGATATTCATGCCTGGCTGAGAAGTCGTATTGAACGGGGGCTGCAGTTTACCATCCGGTCGATTTACATGCCCATGCTGCGCTATTGTGTGAGGAACCGGTATTTTACTCTGGCTTTGGCTGTCGGGGTATTGATTGTCAGTTTCGGCCTGCTCGCCGGCGGCCATGTACCGTTTATCCTGTTTGGCAAAACCGATTCCAACTGGATGATTTCAGAAATCATCTACCCGCTGGGCACCCCTTATCCGGTGACGGAAAAAACCATCAAGCAGATTGAACAGGGCGCATTCAAGCTCAACGAACACTTCAGGGACCGGGTGGTTGGCGGAAAGGACCTGGTGATGAACAATTATTCCCAGGTGGGGAAAATTGAAAGAAGAGACTGGAAGCCGGAAGTCTACGGCGGCCACTGCGGGGAAGCATGGCTGGAAATCCAGCCGGCCTCCATGCGTCCGGACATCCCGGCACCGGAAATCACGGCCAAGTGGCGGGAACTCACCGGCGATATCCTGGGACCGGAGCAGTTGACCTTTTCCATTATCCAGGGCGGTCCAGGAGGCAACCCCATTGAAATCCAGCTCATCGGACAGGACCTGGGCGTGCTGGCAGAGGCAGCAGATGCCTTGAAAAAAGAAATTGCCTCTTATCCCGGGACCTTTGATATCACAGACAATTTCAGGCCGGGCAAGATGGAGAAACAGATCCGGATCAAGGAAGGGGCCAAGGCGCTGGGGATTACCATGTCTGATATTGCCAGACAGATCCGTCAGGCCTATTACGGAGATGAAGTGCTCAAGATCCAGCGGGGCAAGGATGATATCAAGGTGATGGTCCGGTACTCTCAAAAAGAGCGCGAGTCTGAGTCGAGCATTGACCAATTGCGGATACGGACTCCGGACGGCCGCCAGATTCCCCTGAATCAGGTGGCTGATATCATTACCCAGCGGGGATATTCCGCCATACAGCGGGTGGACCGGAAGCGG
>CAZLNA010000216.1:0-4512 GCA_964560485.1 uncultured Desulfobacula sp.
CAACAGACCATTCCCACAGCGGGGTATAGCTTGAAAAATCTCTGCCATATGTCTCATTGACCCGGGTCATGAACCGGTACATGTTGGTGGCTTTGATCCTTTCTTCATCCGGCTGCCACAGCAATTTTGTCATCATGTCTCCTTATTCGTAAAGCACCGCCAGAATGGTGGCTTTTTCAGATTTTGCACTGATGAAATGGGATGTGGTGGACAGATAATAGGCTGAGTCCCCCGGCTCCAGGTCATAGGACTCCTTGCCGATATTCAGGTGCACGGTCCCGTCAAGGACGAAAATGAATTCTTCACCATTGTGGATGGAGACTTCATTTTCCTCACTTTGCTCGAGCTGGACAATCAGGGCCTCCATGTGCCGTCCTTTAACTTCCGGTGCCAGGCTCATGTAAGAATAGACCTTTTTCTCCCCCTTTTTTGAAGAAGACCTGAAAACCTGTTTTCTTTCATCCTTGCGGGTGATGGAGTATAATTTATTTCCCATCCCGGACACCAGCCGGCCGACAGCGGCGTCCAGGGCCTTGGAAAGCTTCATCACCGTTCCAAGCTGGGGTTTTTCCGTTCCGTTTTCTATATCTTCCAGGCGGGAGACGGAAAAACCGGTCAGATGGGAAAGATCTTCAATCGAGATATCCCGCTCCTCGCGCAGCAGTTGAATACGGCGGCCCACATCTTCCACCTGACCCTGGTCGCCGTTGTCAATGCTGCCGGTCAGATCCTCAAAATAGTCGACATTGATATGAGGCAGTTTTTCTTTGTCTGACATAAGTTCTCCTTGTGATCCTTATTTTAGGGCAGTTTTTGGTCCGGGGCTTCGCCGAATTTTTCCTTGAGCTTGGCAAGACCCGGGCGTGCATATTCCATATGACCTTCTGTCAGTGTCCGGCCGTTGATGATGGCCTCGCTTCTCAGCCGCGTCCCGACTGTTTTTTCAAGCTGTTTGCCAAGCCAGAGGATCCGGTCCACATCATACCCGTGTTCGATCCCCATTTCGTCGATCTGGACCAGGGTGTCCTCCAGGCAAACCAGGCCGACAAAACGCTCATCATCATAATAATAATCACCCGTACCTTTTATGGGACGGTCATCCAGGAAATTGGCCGGCTGGCCGCCCAGGCCGCCCAGGGTGGCTTCAAAATGCGTGATGCCAGCCTGGAGTGCCGCAAGGACTGATGCGGATGCCACCCGTTTGGTTTCATGGAAGTGGGCAATATGCAGCCTGGTATCTGGAATTTCGTCCAGGATCATTGAAAAATAACGGTATACGTCGGCAGCCGATGCAGACCCGTCATGGTCTGCATGCTCGATATCACTCGCCCCGATGGAGAGCCAGTATTTGGTGAATTCAACCGCATCTTTCAATTCTGTGGCGCCGCCGATGGGGCTGCCCCAGATCGTGGAGACCGTCCCGCACATTTTGATGCCGGCATCACTGCATTTTTTAATGCAGCGCTCTGCTTCCTTAAAATAATCAGGCAGGGTGGTACCGGAATTTGCATAATGGTGCTGCTCTTCAGTAGAGACCATCATGAGGACCCGGTCCGGTCCGATGCCGCGCTCCTTGAGCTGGATGGCCCGGTCCACCGATTGTTCCCTGATGGTGATGGCGGTGAGCACCACATCGTTCATGTCAATGCCCTTTTTGGCAGCCCGGCTGACAAAACTCTCACTTCGCAGATGGGCCAGCAGATCTTCTGCATCTGAAAACTGGGGCATATTTCTCGGGTTTCCCAGGTTGGTGACCTCGATGTTCCGGCAGCCGGCAAAGATCAGTTCTTCCAGATAGGTAATCTTGGCTGCAGTGGAAATAAACTTTTCAAGGTGCTGAAAACCATCCCGGACAGTGATATCACCAATGGTCACTTTTTTCGGCATGCGGGGAAAAATTTTCCAGTAATCATATTCAGATTTTTGGCTCATGGGTCCTCCTTCATTAAATATCTTTAAAATCTAAAGTTACCAAAATTGGGTTCTTCAATCGGTTTGATCAGGCTGATCTCGAATGCAGCTGCAAGCCATTCCCTGATTTCAGAGAATTTGAGCACCCGGTCGGTGAGCAGCCTGGAACCGCAGAAGAACGGATGCGCTTCGCCATCATATTTTTCAATCATTTTCTGCTGAAACGACTGAACCTCTTCCTCGGTCATGGGGTTGCCCCTGGCTTTGCGTTTGGCCTGCTCAATGCTCAGCAGCACCCCGCCAGCGCTTTTCCCGCTCATGACACCGGTTCTGGCCCGCATGGTGGAGAAAAGGAAATTGGGCTTATAGGCTCTGCCGCACATCCCATAGTTGGCTGCTCCGTTATCCGGTCCGATGACCAGCTGGATTTTCGGGACCTGGGCACATGAAACCGAGCGGACCATGTCTGCGCCGTATTTTCCGATGCCGGCATGCTCGGATTCAGAACCGATCATATAGCCTGGCGCACTCTGGATAAAGAGCAGGGGGATTTTTTCATACGAACACCGCACAACCCATTCAGCCGTTTTTTTGGCTGCCTCATGAAAGATAATACCGGCGTTGTTGGATGCGATCACCCCCACTGGCAGACCTTTCAAACGGATTTTCCCGGTCAGGATGTTGGTCCCGCGTCCCGGGGCATAATCCTTTTTCACCTCAAGAAAGTACGAATCATCTGCAATCGCTTCAATCACTTTTCTGCCATCGATCCCCACATGGGGGGAAGCGGGCAGATGATCATAAATGCTTTGGGGGTCCACCAGCGGCGGACGTTCTTCATACCGGTGGATGTGGCATTTCTGGGGTTTGGCCAGAGAGAGCAGTTCCCTTGCCTTTGCAATTGCCTCAGCCTGGTCCTGGCACAGGTTGTCTGCACCGCCTGAGATCATGGTATGCGTTTTTGCGCCGCCAAGGTCTTCAGCTGAAATTTCTTCGCCAGTGGCCATCTTTACGAGGGGCGGGCCGCCGAGAAAGGAAAAAGACTGCTGGTCAATCATGATGGATTCGCAGGCCATGAAAACGATATAGGCACCGCCGGCAGTGTTGCCCCCTGTTGAGATGGTGATCTGTCGAAGTCCTTTGGCAGACATCCGTGCCATATTATAAAACATGGAACCAAAATGCTGGTCATCCGGAAAAATGTCTGCCTGCATGGGCAGGAAAACACCACCGGAGTCTGCAATATAAAGGCAGTTGAGTTCGTTTTTTTCAGCAATAGCCTGGGCCCGCATCTGTTTTTTCATGGTGATGGGGAAATAGGTCCCTGCCTTGACCCGGCTGTCATTGGCCATGATCATGGTCCAGTTGCCGTGGATTTTACCCAGCCCGGTCACCAGACCGGCGCATGGAACGTCTTTGACCCCGGGGTAATCCATGCCAAACCCGGCCAGCATGGAGAGTTCATAGAACCGGGTGCCCGGGTCAATGACATCATTGATCAGTTCGCGGACCGGGCGTTTGTTCCGTTTGGCCAGCCGGTCTACCGCTGCCTGTCCGCCAGGCCATTCTGCCTCCTGGCGCCGCTGTTCCAGCAGGGCTTCTTCTGATTCCCAGAATGTTCTGTTTTCGGTCATGATCTTTATTTCCCTTTGTATACAGGTTTCCTTTTTTCCTTGAATGCTGTGAGACCTTCAATGCGGTCCTCAGTGGGAATGGTCACCCGGTAGGCATTGGATTCAATGGCAAGGCCGGTGGCAAGATCGGTTTCAATGCCGGCATCTATGGCATATTTGGCCATTTCAAGGGCGATGGGACCGGTCTGGGCAATCATGTCAGCCATTTCAAGCGCCTTGTCCATCAGTGCTTCCGGTGGGACAACCGCATTGACCAGGCCGATGTCCAGGGCTTCTTTTGCATCCACCCGCCGGCCTGTAAAGATCAGCTCCTTGGCCTTGGCCACACCAATGATGCGCGGCAGGCGCTGGGTGCCCCCGCCGCCGGGAATGATGGCCAGCCGGGTTTCAGTCAGTCCCATGGTGGCAGTGTCTGCAGCGATCCGGATATCAGAGGCCAGCGCCACTTCAGTCCCGCCGCCCAGTGCAATGCCGTTGACCGCGCTGATGACAGGGACCGGTACCTTCTGGATGGATGTGAGCAGGTTTCGGATGGTCAGGATGAATAGCGTTACCTGGTCTGGCGTGAGCGTGGCCCTTTCTTTAAGATCGGCACCCGCGCAGAAGGCTTTGTCCCCGGCACCGGTGATAATAACGGTTCGGACGTTTTTTTCAATATATAGGGGCTCAAGTGCCTCACCCAGGGCTTTTAACAGGTCAAAATTGATGCAGTTCATGACCCTGGGACGGTTCAGGGTCAGAACCAGTGCCTGGTCTTTCTGCTCTGTCAGCAGTATGGGTTCAGTTGTCATCTTTTATTCCCACTACAAAGGAGTCATCATCAGCATCCGATATACCGCGAAATGACAATTCGCTGCACTTCAGATGTGCCTTCGCCGATTTCAAGCAGTTTTTGGTCGCGGTAGAACCGTTCCACTGCATATTCTTTCATCAGGCCGTAGCCGCCGTGAATCTGTACACTGTGATC
>CAZLNA010000217.1:0-4507 GCA_964560485.1 uncultured Desulfobacula sp.
GAGAGCATGCAGCCCATTCTGGATGCCATCAATCACGACCCGACCTGCATCTGTGTATCAGGTGAACGTGCCTTTTTAAAACAGATTGAAGGCTCCTGCCATATCCCTGTGGCCTGCTTCGGTCACATGGCAGACGACGGGCTGACAATGACTGCAGTGGTCGCATCAGAAGACGGCAAGGATATCATCAAGGAAACCATGACATGCCCGCCAGACCGCGCAACTGCCTCTGGACGGACACTTGCCGACCAGGTGCTCAACCGGGGGGGCAAGAAAATACTGGAGTGTTTGAACTCAAATGACAGCTGACACCGGAATTGTTTACCTGATTGGTGCCGGCCCCGGAGATCCGGGGCTTTTGACCATTAAGGCCAAAGAATGTATTGAAACCGCAGATGTGGTCGTCTATGACTATCTCGCATCTCCGTATCTGCTTGAATATGCCAAGAAAACTGCACAGCTGATCTATGTGGGGAAAAAAGGCGGTGATCATACCCTGTCCCAGGACGGCATTAACCAGCTTCTTGTGGATCATGCCAGAAACGGCCGGACCATTGCCCGCCTCAAAGGCGGCGACCCCTTTGTGTTTGGGCGGGGTGGAGAAGAAGCCCAGGTCCTGCTCAGCCAGGGGATCTCCTATGAGGTTGTCCCGGGCGTTACCTCTGCCGTAGCTGCACCCGCCTATGCCGGTATCCCCATTACGCACAGGGATCATACCTCTTTTGTTTCTTTTATCACCGGCCATGAAAACCCGGATAAAAAAGACTCGAGCATGCAGTGGGATGTCTTTGCAAAATCCAATGCCACCCTGATCTTCTTCATGGGGGTCAAAAACCTGCCGCATATCGTCCAGAACCTTATGGATCAAGGTAAAGCCAAAGATACGCCAGTGGCACTGGTCCGGTGGGGCACCACCACCCGGCAGCAGACTGTGACCGGTACACTGGAAACCATTGTGGCCAATGTTAAAGCAGCAAAGCTGAAGTCTCCGGCCATCATTGTCATCGGCGACGTCGTGAGCTTAAGAGACGAACTGGCCTGGTTTGACCGGCGGCCCCTGTTCGGAAAAAAAATTGTCATCACCCGTGCCCGTGCACAGGCCAGTGCCCTGGTCACCATATTGAACCGGCTCGGGGCCCACTGTATTGAAATCCCGACCATCAAAATTGATCCGCCTGAAGATATTGCACCGCTGAAACAATCGATTCAGGAAATCCATAAATACGACTGGCTGGTCTTTACCAGTGTCAACGGGGTTAAATTCTTCTTTGAAACCCTTTTTGACATGGGAAAAGATGTCCGGGTCCTGGGACATTTAAAATTTGCCTGTATCGGGCCGGTCACCAAGGAACGCCTGGGAGACTGGGGCATTGTCTCTGATATACTTCCGGAGACCTATCGCGCGGAAAGCGTTGTCAGCGCATTTTCAACGGTTGAGATCAAAGGGAAATCCGTCCTGCTTCCCCGGGCAAGAGAAGCCAGAACCATCCTGCCTGAGGAATTAACTAAAATGGGGGCAGATGTCCACGAGGTCATTGCCTATGAAACCACGCCCTGCAGCGATGGCAGGGATGAACTGATCCAGGGGCTGAAAAGCAGGGATATTGATGCAGTTACCTTTACCAGTTCTTCAACGGTTTCCAATTTCGTCTCCCTGCTTCCCAGAGAAGATGCGCTCTCCCTGATGGAGGGCGTGGTAACGGCCAGCATTGGACCGATCACCTCTGATACAGCCCGCTCTCTGGGCTTTGAACCGGATATTGAGGCAGAAGAATATTCCATCAACGGCCTGGTCAGCGCGCTTACAGAATACTATACAACTGGTGACTGAGCCATGAGCAAGGGCTGCCGCACCATCAATTATCTTCGCATCTCCATCACGGACCGATGCAACTTCAAATGTATTTACTGTAAGCCCATCACACCTTTCAAGACGATCCGCCACAGCGAGATCGCCCGGTATGAAGAAATCCTGACCATTGCCCGTATCGCTGTCAGCACAGGGATTGACAAGATCAGGATCACCGGCGGCGAACCCTTTGCCAGAAGGGGTCTCTTTTCCTTTCTTGAAGAGCTGACCCGGATCCCGGGCCTGAAAGATATTTCCATCACCACCAACGGTGCCCTTCTTGACGATGAGAAAATCAAAACACTGGCAGATCTGGGGATCCGTCGGCTGAACTTCAGCCTCGATTGTCTTGATCCGGCCATTTTCAAATCCATCACAGGCAAAAACGATCTCAACCATGTCCTTGATGTTATTCACAAAGCCCACGCATCAGGGATTTCACCGATAAAAATCAATGCAGTGATCCTCAAAGATATCAATGAATCCCAGATCGAGCCGCTGGCCGGACTGACACTGGATCAGCCCTATCATATCCGGTTCATTGAGTATATGCCCATGGGCACCCCTGGCAACGGCACCCTGACACCGGTCCTGCACCAGGAGATCCAGGAGCGGATCACCCGGAGATACGGAGAACTGACCCCGCTGGAGCGCTCCCGGTTTGACGGTCCGGCTCAGAAATTCACACTGGAAAACGCGCCAGGCATTATCGGCTTTATCACACCGATCAGTTCACACTTCTGTGATTCATGCAACCGGATGCGGCTCACAGCGCGGGGCACCCTTCGCCCCTGCCTGCTCAACAATCATGAGGTGGATATTCTGGGGCCTTTAAGGAATCGTGCAGATGACTCACAGCTGGAGAAAATTTTCAGGCAGGCCCTGGATGAAAAACCAGACAAACACGGCCTGTGCAAACGTGCTGCAGGGGACGCCCCCATCAGCCACATGACTTCCATTGGTGGTTAACCGGTTTCAGGTCCAGGGATCTGTCACAAAGGGAGAGGCAAATGCAAAGACACATTCTTATCATCAATTATATCAAAGACTCCATACCTGATCTTGAAAAATCCAAGTTCTATTCCTACATGACCTTTGACACCATTGCCAGTGCTGACGAACTTGAATTTCCGGCCAACATGCATGCACCGGACATCGTCGTGGTCTTTATGCAGAGAGAAAAACAGGACTGTCTCAACCGGATCAGCAGTATTGCAAAAATTGATCTTGATAAAGAGATCATCGCCGCCCTGCCCATTGAAATGCTTGATACAGGTGTCAAGGCACTTAAAAACGGTGCGGCTGATTTCTTTTTACTGCCTTCCACCGCCAACACGCTCGATTTTTATATCAACCGTTCTTTAGAGCGCAATTACCTTCACAAACACATCTGCTTTAATGACAACTGCTATAAAAGCCGGTATGCCCGGTCAGAGAAGGATTACCAGCAGTTATTCAACGAGGTCCCCTGTTTCACCTATGTTGTGGACCGGGATTTTCAGATCGTTGAACATAACCGGAAATTCGAAGATTATTTTGGCCACCATATCGGTGAATACTGCTTTGGCATCCTTAAAAACCGGGATGACCCCTGCAGCAAATGCACTGTGGCCAAAACCTTTAAAGACGGTGGCCGGTATTCTTCTGAAATGGAAATCATTTCATCAGACGGGGTCAAACTGACCGTACTTGTCTGGATAGCCCCGATACGGGATTTTAACGGTGACATCAACCGGGTCCTGGTCATGCTCACAGATATTACTGAAGTCCGACGGCTGGAAGACCATCTTTCATCTCTGGGCTTTATGATCGGCTCGATCTCCCATGGTATCAAAGGCCTTCTGACCAGCCTGGACGGCGGCATCTATCTGATGGAAAAAGGGTTTGAAACACACAACCCGGACCGCATTCAAAAAGGGTTCGACCAGGTCAGCCAGATGGCGTCCCGGATCAAACGCCTGGTTCTGGATATCCTTTACTATACCAAAACACGAAAGCTTGAATATGAAACCATCCGTGTTGCTGATTTTATCAAAGAAACCCTGATGGTGGTCTCTGCCGGGGCCAGTAAAAACGATGTGACCATTGAAAACAATCTCGACAGTATTAATGCAGAGGATGAATTTGAAGTAGACGAAAAAAGCCTCCAGTCAGCCCTGGTCAACATTCTTGAGAACGGCATTGATGCCTGTGCTGAAACCGCGCCGGACAGAAGACGCAGGATCCGCTTCCATGCCCGGGTAGATTCAGAAAAGGTCCTTTTAACCATCCAGGATAGTGGCCAGGGTATGGATGATGCCACACTGAAAAATATTTTTACCATCTTTTTTTCTTCAAAAGGCAACAAGGGAACCGGCCTGGGGCTTTATATCGCAAACAAAGTAGTCAGCCAGCACAGCGGCAATATCAAGGTAAAATCTGATCCGGGAAAAGGTTCAAAATTCCTGGTTAAAATACCCAGGAAAGTCCCCCAGTCCGCCAGAAGCAGCAGGGGGACCGTGCTCCGGCAATAATAAAAAATTTTTTTTGAAATAATTCTAAAAAAAAATGAACTTTTTTATCTCCAAGGTGTCTGTGGATAATAGAACGGCTGATAATAACAACAAGCTGATTATTCACTCGCAAATGGAGGATAAAAAAATGAAACAGACCATCGCA
>CAZLNA010000218.1:0-1229 GCA_964560485.1 uncultured Desulfobacula sp.
CGTTTCTGCCCTTATAATCGCCGCATTCGGGGCAGGCGGTGTGGGGAAGCTTGGGTTCCTGACACTCAGGGCACACACTGACTGTGGGTGCGCTGGTTTTGTAATGGGTCCGCCGTTTTCTGCCGCGTGCTTTTGAACTTTTCTGCTTTGGTACTGCCATGGGTCTCTCCTAACCATACTATTTTATTTAAATTTCAATTATTCAGCCAAATCCAATAAAACATATTTAAATACCCCAAATCACAAAACCTGTCAAGAATTATAAATGGCCAGGACCTCTTTGCCTAAAAACAGACCGCCCCGGCTGTCTTGAACAGCCGGGGCGGTTTTCTGGCAGGTCTGCAAAGACCTGAAACCCTATAATTTACAATCGGTTAGAACCGGTACAAAAACCCAAGAGCAACCGCTCTGACATATTTGTTGTATTCGAGATTGCCGGTAGTAGTGGCATCCGGGCCGGAATCGTACACATTGGCCATGGCGCCGAATTCAATGGTGAAATTTTCATTGAAGTCATACCCGAAACCAAAAGAGAATGAGTTGGCACTGAGAACCGGAGACAGTTTTTCTGTCAGGCTGTAGTCATCCGGTGTAATGCCGATATCTGTTCTCATGTAGCCCACACTCATCCTGAAGTCGTCTGTGAATGCATAAGTCGCAGAAATCCCAAGATCCCAGGAGTTGTCCACATTGGATACGGCATTGTCCCAGTCTGCATCTTCTTCAAAATAAAGGGTATAGGAGAGTTCAAGCGTCAGTTTGTCAGACGGTTTGAAAGCAGCGCCGACACCCAGGAGGGCAGGCAGGTCACGGTCAAATTTGCCGCCGTTTGATTTGCCTAGGCTTGCCAGGATGGCATTACCCAGTGCATTGGTAGCCCCGTCAATTTCCGTTTCCCATTCCAGTTCGACAGCAGACTCATACCGGATGGCAAACAGAAAACTGTCAGACGGAACGATATTCAGGCTGGCCACCCAGCCGTAACCAGTGGCTTCTTCTTCATATTTGGCGACAAGGTCGCCGACACCGGCTGAATTGGCAAACGCATCAATTTCTTTGGTCGTTGAGACATATCGCCCGCCAGCCGCAACAGAGAACATTTCAGCAAATTGATAGCTTGCACCCGCTGTAAAGGCCAGGTAATAGCTTGTTGCTTCGATTCTTTCATTGGAGGTGACACCGGCAGCGCCATAGGTTCCGATCAGGCTTCTTTCAATGGTATCGAGCAG
>CAZLNA010000218.1:1329-4503 GCA_964560485.1 uncultured Desulfobacula sp.
TTGTCAATGCCGCCGGCCATTGCTGATTGCACAAAAAGGGCTGCACCTGTTAACAAGACCAAACCAACTACCATTAATTTTTTCATCTCTTTCTCCTTTTTTTTCACCGCTCAATGCATCCTTTTAATACATTTCGCCGGTACCTTTATTTTGGGGGTGATTTTCCTAGAAACGGTCCTCCTTTACTACTTACGGGTTGTCATTTTTCATTTTCAGGACTGAGTGTGGGGCTGTTTACCAACACACTGATAACATGATAATTCCGGTTTATACCAGTACATTCCTTGTGTCAAGTGTTTTCTGAAGTAAACATCGTTTCTTTTTTTCAGTTCAGCAAGTTGCCGTCAATCTTGAACCAAACCCGGGTTTGTGGTAAAAGAGTGCTCTGTTTTTACTTTTTTTTTGGAGATCATCATGGACACCATTGTTACCCGGTTCCCACCGTCACCCAGCGGCTACCTGCATATTGGCGGCGCCAGGACCGCCCTTTTCAACTGGCTTTACGCAAGACGCACCAAAGGCAGATTCGTTCTCAGGATCGAGGATACAGATGCTGCCCGATCCACCCAGGAATCTGTGGATGCGATCCTTCAATCTTTAGAATGGCTGGGCATTGACTGGGACGACGGGCCCTACTTCCAGGCTCAGCGCGCTGACATACACCGTGCGCATATCAACCAGCTCCTTGCCGCAGGTCATGCCTATCACTGTGCGTGCACGCCTGAGCAAGTGGATGCCATGCGCGAAGAGGCCAAAGCCCGTGGGCTCAAACCGATGTACAACGGCAAGTGCCGGCACCTGAACCTCGAGCCGACAGATCATACCGTGGTCCGCCTGAAAACACCGGACACCGGCGTCACCGTTGTAGAAGATGTTGTCAAGGGCGACACCGCCTTTTCAAATTCTGAAATCGACGACTTCATCCTTCAGAGAAGTGACGGGTCTGCCATGTACAACCTGGCCGTGGTGGTGGACGACCTCACCATGGGCATCAACACGGTCATACGGGGAGACGACCACCTGATCAACACCCCCAAACAGATATTGATCTACCAGGCGCTGGGTGCTGCGCTGCCGGTATTCGGCCATGTCCCCATGGTACTGGGGGCGGACAAATCCCGGCTGAGCAAGCGGCACGGGGCCATGTCCGTTGGCGAGTACCGGAAAATGGGCTTTCTGCCCGATGCCATGATCAATTACCTGGTCCGGCTCGGCTGGTCCCATGGTGATCAGGAATTTTTTGAGCGCCAGGAACTGATCGAGAAATTTGATCTGGAGCACCTGGGACGGTCTGCCTCCATGTTTGATATGGACAAGCTGACAGCTATCAATGCCAAGCATATCCAGAAAAACAGCCCCCGGACACTAACCCCCCACCTGCTGCCCCTGCTCAATGAAAAAGGGATCGACGCGCAGGACAACGATTTCACCCATGGCGCAGTGGAAACCCTTCAGCCCAGGAGCAAAACCCTTGTTGAAATGGCCAACGCGGCTGAATTTTATTACCAGGACCGGGTCGCATATGACGAAAAGGCAAGACAAAAATTTCTTACTCAAGAAACACGAAGCCTGCTTGAGCAGTGTACAGACGGCATGAAAGCCCTGGAAGAATACAGCCAGGAGAGCCTTGAAACCCTTTTCAAAGGAATCATGGAACAGACCGGTCTGGGTTTTGGGAAAATCGCACAGCCCCTCCGGGTGGCCGTCACAGGCACAACCGTCAGCCCGGGTATTTTTGAAATGCTCCTGGCGCTGGGACGTGAGAAAACACTGGAACGGCTGAATCAGGCCATTGAAACCATAGACGCCTGACAAAAAAGCCGCAGAGGAGACGACTTGCACAAAAGATCAGGCATACAGAACACCTGAATACCCCACAAAACTGGAACCCTTTGATTTTTCATAACTTGTGGCATATGCTGCCAGCTGTCCGGATGATGCGCCGCCTGCCCTGCAGGCGGCGGCTGCAGCGGCTGCAGCGCCTGAACAGCACATGCTCTGTCGGCCCAGGCCCTGCGACAGAATCTGATCCACATCCATCCGGAGCAGGGCATCAACGCCTTTTCTATCATTTTCATCCCTGACCCATTGAACCGCTTTTTCACCTGTTCCTGCGGGCATGAACCCGAAATTTGGGCCATAATGGGTCATATCAGTGGATCCAATCACCCGGATACTCAAATCCATCTGCCGGGCTGCCTGCACAATGGTTCTGCCGATGGTATCAGCCAGGGCTGAAGGCGGGACGCAGCAGGCCAGAAGCTTTGCTTTGGGAAAAAAATACCGGATAAAGGGATATTGAAGCTCCAGGGTATTCTCATCCGGGAAACGGTCCGGCGTTTTTTTTTCAACATCAACCCCCTGCGCCAGATACGCAGCCATATCTGAATCGGTTTCGATTTCTCCTAACGGGGTCTCAACCGAACCGCCCCAGAGCAGGACGGCAGGATCCTGCGGGCTTAGATGGCCGCCGAAAACCACAATGACGTCAACCGCCGTCCCCCTTTGAAGCGATGCAATCACCTGGCAGGCAATGGCGCCGGAATAAAACCAGCCGGCATGGGGAACAATACCGCCGCTGAACAGGCCGGAGGTTTTGGGCGGCGCAGCTGCCAGAAACGACTTTATGGCATCTGTGCATTCTTTCGGGTCATCCGGGTACCAGGAACCTGAAAATGCAGCTTTTTTAACAGCACTCACCTCTTCCTCCTGCCCGGCCAGCCAGATTCACCTGTATGAACCGGATTAAACAGTTTTCTGCGTTTTAGCCGCACACTTTTGTTTGATCCATTCGATCCAGGCCCCCAGGCCCTCTCCGGTCCGGGCAGAGACTCTGAACACCTCAAGCCCGGGCTTCACTTTTTTCATATTGCCTTCAGCCAGATCCGCATCAAAATCGAGGTGCGGCAGCAGATCGATTTTGTTCAGCAGCGCAATATCCGCCACCTGGAACATCAAAGGATATTTCAAGGGTTTGTCTTCACCTTCTGTAACACTCAATACCACGGCTCTGGCGTCCTCTCCGATATTGAATTCCGCAGGGCAGACCAGGTTACCGATATTTTCAACAATAAGAAGATCAAGGTCTTCACAATTGAGTTTTTCTGCGGCATGAAACACCAGGTGGGCATCCAGGTGACAGTCTCCGCCAAACTGATCCGTATTGATCTGGAC
>CAZLNA010000219.1:0-4493 GCA_964560485.1 uncultured Desulfobacula sp.
GATATGGCCGAGAACGACGTCCGCACCGTCAGAGACCAGCTTGGTGGCTGTGTTGCCTGCAACTTCAGGTTTACACACATCATCTTCGATGAGCAGTTCAATTTTTTTGCCCAGGATACCGCCTTTGGCGTTGATTTTTTTAACCACCAGTTTGGCTGCATTCACCGACGGGATCCCGTAAGATGCCAGGTCACCACTGTGGGCACCGGCAACACCGAGTTTGATGGGTGCAGTCGCTTCTTCGATCTGTTTTTTAAGTGCTTCGTTTTCCTGTTTAAGCTTTTCAATGGTCTGGTTCAGTTCAGCCACCTGCTGTTTGAGCTGCGTGACTGCTTCAGAATCTTGCTGCGCTTTATCACCGCAGGAAAAGATCAGGAAGACAGATAAAAGACAAACAATCCCCAACATTAACTTTTTCATAGTTCGTTCCCTTTTTAATTTTTGGTTTATGCCATTTTCTTAAATGTGCTGTTGTAAGTTTCGCAATAATAAATTCAAGCCCGTTTTTAGTCAAGAAAAAAGAAGGTTGAGCGCGTTTTCCATTCGGTCAAGCCCTTCTTTTAACAGGGATCTGGGACACCCGAAGTTCAGCCGGACAAATCCGTTCTGGCCGAAAAAAGCCCCGTCAGAGAGGCCGACCCCGGCCTGCTCAAAAAAGGCGACCGGATCATTTAACCCGGTTTTGGAGACATCAATCCACGCCAGATAGGTCGCATCAATGGAATAGAGACGGCAGCCGGGCATCCGGTTCACCCGTTCAAAGACCAGGTCCCGGTTGGTTCTAAGGTATTCAATCAACTGGGAGAGCCACTCATCCGCATGCGTATACACCGCCTGTGCAGCAACCAGGCCCATGATATTGACCTCCGGCACCACGCCCCTGCAGCCGGCCCTGAATTCTTTTCTCAGATCCGGGTCCGGGATAATGGCAAAGGATGCGCCGAGACCCGGAATATTATAGGTTTTGGACGGCGCCATCAGGGTGACGGTCAGCTGTTCTGCTGTCCGGGACACGGCTGCCGCGGGCAGGTGGATAAGATCCGGGTTAAGCACAAAATCAGCATGGATTTCATCAGAACAGAGGATGACCTGGTAGGTCCTGCACAGGGAAACCAGATGCGCCAGTTCTTCTCTGGTAAATACGGTGCCGCATGGATTGGCAGGGCTGCAGAGCATGAAAAGCCCGGCCCCTTTTTTAAATTCAGCTTCAATACGGTCAAAATCCAGACAGAAGCGGCGGTTGATGTCGATCATGGGAACGGCGGCCAGCTGTTTGTTCTGGTTGGCAGGCGCGCTTAGAAAGGGCGGATACACCGGGGTGGTGGTCACAATGGTCCGGGACGGCCCGGCAAAGGCCCGGCAGGCAATGTTCAGGCCCGTGACCACCCCGGGCAGCCATAGAATCGACTCCGGCCGGATGGTCCAGCTGTAGAGCGAATGCATCCGTTCGACCACCCGGTCATTGAGCGCTGAAGGGACCTGGGTATATCCGAAAATTTCATGATCAGCCCGGGCAATGATGGCCTCCTGCACAGCAGGGGGGGCTCCAAAATCCATGTCTGCCACCCACATGGGCAGGATCTCTCTGCCTTCATATTTCTGCCATTTGAGTGCGTGGGTACTGCTCCGGTCGATGATCCGGTCAAAATCAAATTTCATCTGGCACTGCCTTTAAAGAGCGGCGGTCTGCCGGGTGTTTCATTCATCTTTCCTCTGCAGCCTGGTTTTTACAACCGGGCTGTTTCAATTTGGCCCGCATAATAAAGCATTTGTCTTTAAATATCCACCTTTAATCCCGTTTAAAAGGCGGACCGGTTAACGCGTGAACTAAAAATTAAAGGATTTTCTTAGCACAGCCGTTTATTCAGTGTCCGGTTTTATTCCATATCCGGGATAATTCAATTGTGGGAGGGGGGTGTCCTGGTGTATGGTTCTGTATATTCTGTTGTAAATACCAAGGGATGAATCAAAAACAGAGGCTGCCATGAATACAGATCTAAAAGTCGACCAGGTCCGCCAATTGATGAAGAAGGGTCAGATTGATGCGGTCATTATTCCCAGTGACGATCCCCACAAAAGTGAATATGTCTGCGACCACTGGCAGGCCAGAAAGTGGCTCACCCATTTTTCAGGATCAGCCGGCACTGCTGTGGTCACCCTTGACCATGCACTGTTGTGGACAGACTTCAGGTATTATATCCAGGCGGAAAGCCAGATCCGGGGATCGGTTTTCAAACTGTTTAAAACGGGAGCGGCGGGCGTGCCGTCACTTCGGCGGTGGCTGGTGGAAAACCTGGCGCCGGGATCTGTCATCGGCGTTGACGGCGCTCTGTTCAGCATGGGGGATATCAAACGGTATGCCAGCCTTTTTGATGAATATGATCTGAAACTTGACACAGGGTTTGATGTGATCGCTCCGCTATGGACAGACCGCCCGCCGGTCCCTGCCAGCCGGGCATATGGGTTTTCACAAAAATACAGTGGGGAAGACCGGCTCTCCAAGCTGTCCAGGATCAGGGAAGCAATGAAAAAGCAGAGGGCTGCCTATCACCTGATGGTTTCGCTGGATGACATTGCCTGGACACTCGATTTAAGGGGCAATGACATCCACGCCAACCCGGTGAATATCTGCTTTCTGCTGGTGGGGCCGGATCACTGCGACCTCTTTATTGACCCGGGCAAGGTGGATCCGGATCTCAGGCACGCCCTGGAAACGGACCGGGTCCGGATTCTGGGGTATGACAGGGTCATGGACGCACTGGGGCAGATTCCGGACAAAGAGACCGTGCTGCTTGACCCCCAAGCCACCTCCACCCGTCTTGCCCGGGCAGTGAACCCGGGCTGCAGAATCATGGAAAAACAGAGCCCTGCCGTGGCATTGAAAGCGATTAAAAACAAGGTCCAGATCAGCCATATCCAAAAGACCATGGTCAAAGACGGTGCAGCAGTGGTCAATTTTCTTTTCTGGCTTTCGAACCAGCCGGCCGGACCGGACCTGACCGAGATGTCAGCGGCTGAAAAGATGTTTGAACTGCGAAAGGCCCAGCCTGATTTTGTGGACAACAGTTTTGATCCGATCATGGCCTATGGTGCGAATTCTGCCATGTGCCACTACAGTGCCACGCCTGAAACCGATACCCCGATTGAAGACAGCGGTATGTTTCTGACCGATTCAGGCGGGAATTATCTCACCGGCACCACTGATATCACCCGGACCATCTGCCGTTCGTTTCCAAGCCGTCAGGCAGTGGAGGATTACACCCGGGTCCTGAAGGGGCACATCAATGTGGCCACCCAGATTTTTCCGCAGGGAACCAGGGGCGTCCAGATTGATACCCTTGCCCGCCAGCAGCTCTGGCGCAAAGGACAGGATTTCGGTCACGGCACCGGACACGGGGTCGGCTTTTTCCTCTGCGTCCATGAAGGCCCGGCCCGGATCAGCCCCCATCCTGTGGATGAAGCGTTAAAGCCGGGCATGGTGCTGACCAATGAGCCCGGGCTCTATCGCGACGGTGAATACGGCATCCGGCTGGAGAATATGCTCCTGGTTCGAGAGGCGTTTGAGACCACCTTTGGCAAATTCTTAAAATTTGAAAATCTCACCCTCTGCCATTTTGAAAGAGAACTCATTGACCCCAAGATGCTCAGTCATGATGAACTGGCGTGGCTGAACGCCTATCATGAACAGGTCTGCCACTCCCTGGCCGGTCACCTGGACAAAGAAACAGCAACGTGGCTGCAGGATAAGACACGGAAAATTGCCTCTTGAAATCTGCTGAAACAATTCGATATAGATAATCAGGACGCCTGTCTGCGCACAGACGCAGATGGCGTATGCTTTAAATATTTTTAATTACAGGACACCTGCCATGTTAAAAAAGACCCTGTTGATCCCGATATGCATCGTGATGGCCCTTGTCTGTTCAAACCCGGCTGCGGCTGCCGGCCGCACCGCCCTTGTCATCGGTAATGCAGCCTATCTTTCTTCGCCGCTGGCCAATCCGGGAAATGATGCCGCAGATATGGCCCGGGTATTGAAACGCCTGGGGTTTGACGTGATCCTGAAGGTCAATGCAGATAAAAAAACAATGAAACAGGCATTGCGGGATTTTAAACTGAAACTGGGGCGGTCTGAGATCGGTCTCTTCTATTATGCCGGCCACGGCATGCAGATCGACGGGGTCAACTACCTCATCCCTGTAAACACCAGTATCCGGGAGGAGTGGGAGGTGGAATCCGAAGCCATCGGCGCCAGCCGGTTCCTGGCTGCCATGAAAGCGGCCGGCACCCCGCTGAACATCGTGATCCTCGATGCCTGCCGGGACAATCCGTTCAAACGCAGCTTCAGGACATCAGAAAAAGGGCTTGCCCAGATGAGTGCGCCGGCCGGCACCATTATCTCCTATGCCACGGCAGCAGGCTCTGTGGCTGAGGACGGCAGGGGCAGGAACGGCACTTATACCGAAGCGTTGCTGAAAAGCATGAACCGGACA
>CAZLNA010000220.1:0-4484 GCA_964560485.1 uncultured Desulfobacula sp.
GTCCAGGAGGGCGTCAATGTCATGGGCATCCACCAGCCTGGGCAGTTCCATACCGATATCCGGTGCGTCCTGTCCTGCCTGGGACGTGGTGAAAAAAAGCGGTAAAAACCGCTTGAAATCATTCTCCTGCCCCATGCGTTCCATTAAAACGGACCCGACCATACCGCGCCAACCGACAATCCCAACTTTTTTTTGCGCGCTTCCCATTGGCTTTCTCCTTTTAAACCATCCCCTTGTGAATCGTCCAGAGTGCACAAGTTAAATTATGTTTAAAGTAAAACAAAAATGTATACCATATGATTTTGATTAGCAACAGCCCCGTTTTTATAATTTTTTGTCCTGGGCTGGTCTGCTGCTGATCCCAACGCCGATGATGATTGCACCGGCAGAAAGAACCTGGATCAGTGATAATCTCTCGTTTAAAAAGATCCGGCCCAGTATCATGGCGGTTACCGGAATGAGGTTGATGAAAATGGCAGCGGTAGATGCCTTAACTTTACCGACCCCGTAATTATAGAGACCAAAAGAAAAAAAGGAGACACAAACCCCAAGGTAGCCAATGATCAGTAACATCTGCCAGGTAAGGGCGGCCATTCCGTTTGAAATAAAATATCCCATACCCGGAAGAAACCATATCAGGCCGGCAGCAACCTGCATTCCGGTCAGGGCCCAGGTATCGTAACGGGTACTGAGTTTTTTAATCAAAATAATATTGCCGCAGGCACAGATCATGGCGCAAAATTCCATTACATTCCCGAGAACAGGATTTGCTGCACTGGTTATTTCTGCCTGAAAAATGGTTAACACCACCACACCGGTCACTGCCAAAAAAAGGCCGATAAGGGTTCTGGGCTGAATGGATTCTGATAGAAAGACCCATGCTGCTGAAGTCACCATCACTGGCAGACAGGCTGAAATCACTCCTGCCTGGGATGAGGTGGTATAGGTCAATGCGTTTGATTCAAACAGGAAATAAAGGCAGGGCTGAAACAGAACCATGGGTAACAGCATTTTCCAGTCTCCAGGCGTATAGGTTTTCGGCCAGAGGCGACGAGAAAAGGGCAGGATAAATAACGAGGCGCAAAAAAGCCTGCAGAACATTACGGTAAAAGGCGGCAGTTCCATGAGCAGCGCCCGCATGGCAGAAAAGGAACTGCCCCATAAAAAAACAGCTCCGAGAATGGCAAGGATGGGCAGAATGGTTTTCAGACGGATCATCATCGGGTTGTCATAAATAATTCATTGCATTTCGTCAACAGGAACCCGGATGAAATAAGGCAGATACATCATCGGTTTTTTAATTTACAAGAAGATCGGTTTATGGCAGAGTGTTGATCATTTTGTGTTCCAGAAAGGACAATTCGTATGTGGTTTAAAGGAGTTTCTGCGCCAACCGCCGGACTGATTGCAGGTGCTGTGATGATCAGTTTTTCCAGTGTCATGGTAAAGCTCAGTCATGTGGATCCGGTGGTGTCTGCTTTTTACCGGGTTTTTTTCGGCGGCCTCTGCCTTCTGCCGGTCTGTCTGTTAAAGAACGAATTTCATATGATAAAAAAACAGCATCTGCTCATGGCCGCATGCGGATGTTTATTCTCCCTTGATCTCTGGGCGTACCACATGAGCATTGATTATGTGGGACCGGGTCTGGCGACCTTGCTGGCCAGTTTCCAGGTGTTTATTCTCTCCCTTGCCGGCGTTCTCTTCTTCAAGGAAGAGTTACGGCTGGCCTTTATTCTATCCCTGCCCCTTGCCATGCTCGGCCTCTACCTTCTGGCGGGTGCAGATGCCATCGCACCGACAACGCTCTACTGGGCAGGCATCGCGCTTGGTCTGGCAGCTGCATTTTTTTACGGGCTTTTTTTGCTGCTGATGCGTGTCAGCGGCTCTGGTGAAGAACACAAATCGCAGCGATATGATTTAATGGTACTCTCTTTTGTCTGCGCTGGATGCCTTGGCATCAAGGCATATTATCAAGGTGCTTCTTTTGCCATACCCGACGTGCAGACACTGTTCTCGCTATTCGGGCTCGGTCTTTTTGTCCAGGCAGCGGCCTGGCTGGTGATTGCTACCTTCCTGCCCAGGGTAAAGGCCTCTCGCGCCGGCCTGATCCTTTTATTACAGCCGTCTCTGGCTTTTTGCTGGGATGTGTTGTTTTTTAACCGGGTCACAGGATTTACAGGCTGGGCAGGTTTTTTTATGGTATTGGTTGCCATTTATCTGGGGATGCGGCATAAAGGGGAGTCAAAAACATAAATTAAACAATGGTATGGTTAAACTTTTTTAAATAAAGGAGTGAGGCATGGATAACGAATCCAAAGAACTCAATATTTTATTTGGGATTATTTTAGTGGTCACCCTCTTTTTCTGTTATATGGCAATTCCGGCTCATGAACCGGCCACCGCCCATCATGGCAAGGAACTGGCAGAGCACCAGCAGGGAATGGAACACGGTCATGACGCAGACGAACATGCGGCACCGGCTGATGAAGCCCATGGCGGTGACGCCCATGACAGTGCTGCGCACGCTGAGGCAGCCCCTGCCCATGGAGGTGAAAAAAAGGCTGAGCCGGCAGAAGCGCCCATGGAAGAACCGGACGGGTATGACCTGATCGCCATGAACAATCCAGCTTATGAAACCCATAAAAAAGGGATTGTTATTTTCACCCACAGAAAGCATTTTGAAGATTACGGCATTGGCTGTGGTGACTGCCACCATGATGACAGCGGAATGCCTTTAGAAGATCTTGCAGAAGGGGATGATGTGGAGTCCTGCATTGACTGTCATCAAGGGACCCAAAAGCCCAAAGGGGAAAAACTTCCCAAAGACGAGGCGATCATGGCCTATCATTTTGAGGCCCTTCATGCCAACTGCATCGGATGCCATAAGACCTACAATATTGAGCATGGTGATCCCAAGGGAAAGAAGCCGGCTCCAGTTTCATGCGGCGCCTGTCATCCAAAAGTTAAAAAATAACCCGCTGAATCTGAAATAAGCCGCTCACTTTCAGCCAATCGCACCGAGGGAGAGAAGGCGCCATTGGCTGAAAGTGAGGGTTATACCACTAGGCCTGGTCAAAATATTCAGGAGACCAGATCATTTTATCAATCAGGGTGTTCAAGCGTTCCGGATCATTGTCATGATTGAAGGATGAAAAGGGACAGTCGTTATCGCAGACACCGGCTTTTATGGCCTCTGCACCCACCCGCTTGGCCACTTCAATGGAGACTTTCTGCAGGTCGTCCAGGCGCGGGCAGAGGATGCCGTCTTTGATATCTTCATCATCAATAAATTCAGCAACCGCATGGGCAGCGGCAGAGAAAAAGATGGGCAGTACTTCCTTTGCACCTGATGCCACGACCCCGAGACCGACACCCGGAAAGACGAAAGCATTGTTCATCTGACCGATTCTGATCGCTTTGCCATCCACATTTACCGGATCAAAAGGCGAGCCAGTTCCGACCAGAGCTTTGTTGCCGGTCCATCCGTAGACATCTTTTGGCAGGGCTTCACAATTGGCTGTCGGGTTGCTCAAGGGCAGGATAACCGGACGGTCACTGTTCTTAGCCACAGCTTCAACCACTTCCCTGGTAAAACAGCCGGCCTGGCCGGATGTGCCGATCAATACGGTCACGTTCTCGTTGATGACTGCATTGAGCAGGGTGTTGTCCTCAGGAGAATTGAGCCAGGTAAGGGAAGCCGGATCTTTGGCAAATTTTTGTTTATACGGCTCGATATCCCTGTCTGAGGTGACGATTCCCCTGGAATCGAGGGTAAAGATTTTTGCAGCAGAATCCTGCTCACTCATGCCCTGAGCCATCAGTTCGGTCTGGATCTGTTCGGCAACACCGACACCGCCGGCACCAGCGCCGTGAATCAGATAGACCTGATCCGTCATTTTTTCGTTCTTGGTCTTCATGGCTGCAATAATACCGGCAAGTGTCACGGAACCGGTACCCTGGATATCATCGTTAAAAGAGACCACCTCTTGAAGGTATCTGTCTCTGACATCAAATGCAGTCTGTTTGGAGAAATCCTCCCACTGGCAGAGGGCGTTGGGAAAGATGGCTTTAAAGGCCTTTACAAATTTGTCAATGAAGCCGTCATAATCGGCCCCTCTGAGGCGTTTGCTCCGCCAGCCCAGGTAACTCGGGTCATTGAGCAGGTCTTCATTGTCTGTTCCCACATCAAGGGAGATCGGCAGGCAGTGCCAGGGCGCAATCCCTGCACCCTGTGTGTAAAGCATCAGTTTTCCAAGGCAGATGGGAATCCCGCCAGCACCCTGGTCACCGATACCGAGAATTCCCTGGTTGTCGGTTACGACCGCGATTCTGATGTCCCGGTCTGTGTAGTTTCGTAGAATCTGTTCAGCATCATTTATATTCCCCGGATAAAAATGAATGCCGTTGGCGCGGCGGAACATGGAGGAGTAAAGCTGGCAGGCAAGCCCGACTGTGGGGGTGTAAATGATCGGCATATATCTGGT
>CAZLNA010000221.1:0-4473 GCA_964560485.1 uncultured Desulfobacula sp.
GTCCATGGATGGTATCGACCCGAACTGGACCACCGGTAAGGGCATCAAAGACGACAACCAGCAGCCCGGATACCGGCTCGAACCCTTTGTTAAAGAGTTTATTGAAACCGGTGCAGGAAAAGTCCCTGTAATTGACAATACATGGTCTGCCCATGACTGGCAAAGCACCGTGCTGGTGCGGACGGGCTTCAGACGCCACCAGTACACGGTCAGCCCCGGGCTCTATGCCGTGGGCAAACCGGACAGTGAATCCGAAGTCCTGGTCACCGCCAATTTCAAACTGACATTTGATCATCTTCGAAAATGTCTTGATGGGGTTAATGCCTGGGTTCTGGTTCTGGACACCAAGGGTGTCAATGTGTGGTGTGCTGCCGGAAAAGGCACCTTTGCCACCCAGGAGCTGGTGGCCCGGATTCAGGCATCCCAGCTCCATCAAGTGGTTTCCCACAAGCGGGTCATCGTGCCCCAGCTGGGCGCCACCGGCGTGTCTGCCAGGCAGACCAAAGCCGCCTGCGGGTTCAGGGTCATCTTCGGCCCGGTCCGGATGAATGACATCCCGGAATTTCTTGAAAACAAACGGACCGTCACCCCTGACATGAGAAAGGTAACCTTTACATTAAAGGAGAGATTGATTCTGACCCCGGTGGAGTTGTGGATATCTGCAAAGCCTGCATTGTTCACCCTGATCGGCCTGGTGATCCTTTCGGGATTTGGACCTGGAATTTTCTCATTCAATAATATGTGGCCCCGATGGTTCTTTGCCCTCTTCGCCCTTCTCTCCGGCATGATAGCAGGGGCTGTGATCACACCTGCCCTGCTCCCTATCATCCCGTTCAGGGCGTTTGCACCCAAGGGGTTTTTTGCCGGAGGCATTCTTTCTGCCCTCTTACTATTGGTGATGAACCCAGTACCTCATGGGGTTTCAGCCATGGCGGCGCTGTTTATTTTCAGCAGTACGGTCAGCTCATTCCTGGCCATGAATTTTACCGGCGCCACCCCATATACGTCCCCCTCCGGGGTTGAGAAGGAGATGAAACAGTATATGCCGGTCCAGCTGCTATGTGTGTTGATCTCAGCTGGACTCTGGATCTATTCTTCATTCTGATGCAAGGAAATCGTATGGAAACCCTTAGATATTTAGAAGATGTCAGCACATTACTGCTTGATGAACAAAAATGTATCGGTTGCACCCTGTGTACACAGGTCTGTCCCCATGCCGTATTTGAGATGGCAGATAAAAAAGCCCGGATCATTGATCTGGATGCCTGCATGGAGTGCGGTGCGTGCGTCAACAACTGCCCGTCAGGGGCCATTGAAGTCAGCCCGGGGGTCGGCTGAGCCGCCTATATTATCCAGGTCTGGATAAAGGGAAAAGAGAATGCTTCCTGCGGTGACGGGGGATGTTGCTGAAAAACGGTTGCATTTCCCTTAATAAATGGTAATATTGTAAATATAATTACACTTTATACAGGCAAGCTATATACAGCACGAGTAGGTCTTCCGAAACTGAATTCTTAATTTTTCTGTAATTTGATTGCGCGAATTGAAGCATAGACTGTTCCGCTTTACTCAGGCCTGCTTTTTGCATAACACATTGTAGTACACCAACCCTAAAAAGATAAACAAAAAAGGCTAAGCACACTGAAGTACAAAAAGAGCGACAATATTGTCAGCCGCGACCTGGGTGATGAGACGATCCTTGTCCCTATCAACCAGACCGGGGCCGACGTGCAAAGCATTTTCTCTCTCAATGCCACTGCTGAGGCGGTTTGGGCGCTTTTAGAAGAGCCCAGATCTATTGATGAATTGGTATCAGAGGTTTCAAAATCTTTTAGTGAAAAGGAACCCGGATCTATCAAAACGGATATTGAAACCCTGCTAAATGACTTTCTTGAAACCGGGGTCATTGAACCTGTTGGGGGTTAATAAATGCTTGTTTGCACCATTCAAGAATACATGAGAACCGTGAAAAGTGACAAAAAAAGGCCACTGAGTGGACTTTCTGCGGAACTGACACGCCGGTGCAATTTCAAGTGTGGGCAGTGTTATTGTGCCAATCCAATCAAACCCTATAACCCGGAAGAGGAACTTAGAACGGATGAATGGATCCGTATCTTTGAACAGTATGCGGACGAGCAGGGACTGTTTCTCACGCTGACAGGCGGGGAACCCCTCCTGAGAAAAGATTTCAAAACGTTATGGAGATTTCTCAAGCAAAAAGGATTTCTCATCTCCCTGTTTACCAATGGCTCACTCATTGACGAAAAAATGGTCGATTTTCTGGCCGAGTGGACCCCTTATGAGCTGTCAATAACGCTTTACGGTGCGTCTGACGAGACCTATGAACGGGTCACGGGCCACAAAAACATGTTCACCAGGATCATGAGTACTCTGGAAATCCTTTCTGAAACAGGCATTCCCCTTGAGGTAAAGGGAGTCTTCACCCGCTTGAATATTGATGACTTTGATCAAGTGAAAAGTATCGGAGAACAATACTGCGACCTTTTCAGATGGGATGTGGACCTGATCGGAGCATTTCCCTGCTCTTCCAACAAGGTGCAGGATATCCGGCTGTCGCCTGAGGAGTGTGTTGAACTCGAAGCCCGCGTCCGCATCCGAAACCAGGAACTGCTTAACCGGATCAAGAACTGGCAGCCGGCCGCCCCTCCCAACGGGAAAAGGAGTGCATTCACCTGCAATATCGGAAAATCCAGTGCCTATATCGATTGCTACGGCGGCATGCACCCCTGCCTGCCGCTTGAAAGCGTGAGTTATGATTTGAGACAAGGATCACTCGAGGAGGGTTGGCACGAGGCGATCCCGAAAATGATAAGAGATTTCCCATTAGCACCTGGACCCTGCCAGACGTGTGATGCGTTTGAGCTGTGCGGGCAGTGCGTGGCGTTTGCCCTTCTTGAAGGGTGTTCCCCGACTGGACCTGTACCGTTCAGATGTCGTCTTGCAAAAGCCAGAGCTAAACAGTATGGACTATCACATCGGATAAAATCTCTAGCCGATGTTTAATAGATGCAACATGCAGAAAGGAACAACCATGGAATTGAAGACAACAAAAACAAATTGGACCAAACCCGAGATCAATAGGATTGATCTCGTATTTGACAAGGAGATGAGTGATAATTGCAAAGGAAGCAGTAAAGCATCTGCCCAGCATGACCCATGTGGCGTGGAGGCCGGCAATCAAGATGCCTGCTGGAATTCACAGACAGGTTCTCTGGATGCCCCTTATCAGGGTTTTTCGCAGCCTGGTTATCCGCCCAAGGATTACTAATATTGAATCTAAGCTTTGGATACGATCCGACTTGACATATTGCGAATATCCATTGAATTGAATTTCGCACAAGAAACACTCTCGCCGTTGAACAGCAACCTTGAATTATTTAAACCAAATACAAGGAATAAAACGACACCGAAATTAAACATTAATATCGTTGAAAAATCATTCACCGGCGTAGATGCGAAAAATCACATTAAAAATCGCAATCGCTCCATCAAACTTTTACGAAACGGCGAAAATCTGATTTTCAACTATTTTACCGGACAATTCCTGACCGATCCCGATTTCAGTGATGTCAAAATCTGGTCACCCTATGAAAAGGAGATCAGCATCGAGCGTGACGGCTCTATCAACTACAACGGCGATCCCACATTGAGGCTCATTCTCTGGGGGCGGGCCAGCCTTGAAAAGTATTGTTATCTTCATGGTGCCCTGGTGGTTCTGGAGGGGAAATATATCCTTTTGATGGGTGATTCAGGTGTGGGTAAGACCACCCTGAGCAAACTATCCTGTGAATGCGGCGGCACCTGCCTTACTGAAGAAGATCCATTTATATCAAAAATTGATAGTGAAATTATCGCTTATGGAACACCCTGGCCTGGTAGTATCGGACCCCAGGTTCCGGATTCAGGCAGGCTTTGCTCAATTTTTTTTCTCGAACATGCCAAACAGAATGAATTAAAACGGCTCACTGCAACTGAGGCCGGAAAACTTCTGCTTCACAACTCCAGGACATTCAATTGGCTGCCCCACACCTTGCCGGATGCGGTTGATCTCTTGAATGTCACTGCCCAAAGTGTTCCATCCTATCGTTTCGGATTTACCCCGGACCGATCTGCCGTGGAAGCACTTCAAAGTGTTTTATGAAGAACCGTGCTGAAGATATTGTCCAATCCCTTCTTGAAGAGGGATATCCGGTAAATAAACCGGCTTCCGGGACCAGTATGTTTCCGGCTATCCCGGAAAAAGCCCTTTTGAACATCGAACCTCTTAAAAAAAAACTGCCGAAGCTTGGAGATATTGTACTGCTTCATATCCCGGGGCAGCAGACCAAAATCCATCGGATTGCCATTATGTTTAGGCGGCACCATCAACCCTGGGTCCAGACCTGGGGGGATAACTGCGGCTATCCGGACACCCCGGTGCCTGCTGAAAACATCATGGGCCGGATAACAGCA
>CAZLNA010000222.1:0-4432 GCA_964560485.1 uncultured Desulfobacula sp.
GGAAAATCCGGGGACACAATACTGAATTTGTATTGCTGCAAACAGGTATCATGTCCCTGGATTTCAGAAGGCAGCCGGCTGCGGCCTAATAGTTCAGAACCGTGGTATTGTCTGCAAAAAGGGCGGGCCAGGTCACCTTGGAACTGCCGATTTTGACCCCGTCGATAAGATCGGCGTTGGTCATCCCGCCCACATTTTTCATGCACATGGGACAGGCGATCACCTGCCCGCCGGCCGCCATGAACTCTTTGAGCATTTCCTGAAGGCTCTTGCCATTGACATGGGTGCTGCCCGGAATATTGCGGTCCACCAGCCTGACGCCGTCCACATTAAGGAAAATGGTCACTGGTATCTGCTGCTGAATGCGGACCCGTGTGGCAAAATTAATGGCCATGGCAGCGCGGTTCATCTCATTGCTGGTGAGGTTGACGAAAAGAGACTTGCCTTTTTCACCACCGCAGACATTGCCGGCAGCGGCGATCAGAAAAATTAAAACCCATACACTCATGCGACATGCTTTCATAGTCTTCTCCTTGAATAAAAAGTATATAATCTGAATTTTTAATATTGCCGTCCTTATGCTTATGAAAAGCGGCTTTTTGATCACCCGGACGATTGTGAGATCAGCTTAGTCGCAGAAAGCTATAAAATCAACCGTAATCCATGCATGCTGACATAAAAAAACAAATCATCCCTGTCTTTTCTGCCGTGCAGATATATGGTAGGGTTTTTGTCATGCGGATTCTCCACATATTAAGCCAGATGCCGGATTTCACAGGGTCCGGCAAAACCATTCAGGCGATTATCCGGCAGGCACAGGCCAGGGGGCATGAAAATTTCTTGGTGGCCGGAATCCAGGACGGTTTTGAGCCGGATCCCTCCCTGCTGCTGCCGGACCAGGCCCTTTTTGTCCGCTTTAACAGCAAAGATCTTGATTTTCCCCTGCCGGGCATGAGCGATGTCATGCCCTATGAAAGCACGGTCTTTTCATCCATGAATGCAGGCCAGCTTGATAAATATCACCACACCTTTGAAAACAGGCTTAAACTGGCAAAAGAGCGCTTTGCACCGGATATCATACACACCCATCATCTCTGGATTGTGTCAAAAATCGCACGCCGGGTCTTTTCCAGTACACCCATGGTCACCTCTTGCCACGGCACCGGTCTGCGCCAGTATTCGCTCTGCCCCGGCATTGGCCGGCAGATCACCGGTGCGGTCGGGAAAATAGACCGGATCTTCTGCTTGAGCTGCCACCAGAAAGAACAGGTCAGCCGGATTCACAAGGTTCCGCCAGAGCAGATCTGCGTGGTCGGGGCCGGGTATGACCACCGGCTGTTTGCCTTTAACCCGGACTCGGATATCAAAAAAGAGAACGGTCCTGTTGAGATTGTGTATGCCGGGAAACTGAGCTGCGCAAAAGGGGTGCCGTGGCTGCTGCGTTCCCTTTCAAAAATTAAAGGGCTTGATTTCCGGCTTCACCTGGTGGGATCAGGCAGCGGCGAGGAAAAAGAGGAGTGCCTGATGCTGGCCGAGTCTGAGGGAAACCGTGTTGTCCTGCACGGCGCAGTCTCCCATGAAACCCTGGCCAATCTGCTGCGCAATGCCCATCTGTTTGTCCTGCCGTCTTTTTTTGAGGGGCTGCCCCTGGTGATCATGGAAGCCCTTGCGTCCGGGTGCCGGATCCTGACCACTGCCCTGCCCGGCACACGGGAGATATTAAAAGGTGCAGCATCGGACATGGTCGACCTTGTGGAACTGCCGGTTCTTAAAACGATTGATGCGCCTTTTGAAAAAGACATGCCGGCTCTGGAAAAAACACTGGCACAGGCGCTTGAAAAAAGCATCCGAAAAATCCTGGCCCAGAGACAGCCGGATACAGAATGGGCTGAACAGATTACCCGGCCCTATACCTGGGAAAAAGTCTTTTCAAGAATGGAAGCGGTCTATGAAGCGGTCTGCGAAAAATATGAGGCAGGCAGGTAACTGCGCAGCTTAAATCTTTACTGCGATGGCGGCAATATCGTCGTGGCATTTGAAGCGGGGAAATGCCAGGCAGAACGGGTCGGTTTTTTCTTTTTCCCGGATCATATCCTTTACCCCTTCAAGCCCGAGTGACTGGTAGACATTGACCAGGGAGGCATAGTCTTTCTGCTTTTCCGGGATTTCCCGGGGCATGGACAGACCGTCGGTAAAGAGCAGGATATCTGTCACATTGTCCAGGGGTTCCGTGCCCTGGTTTAAAAACGCCTCTGCTCCGGGCTCGCCGTTCAGCACGCCGTAATGAATATTCATTCCCTGTCTTACTTTTTTCACCTGGGGGGCCAGTGCCTGTTTGATCGCGTTAATGTCCTCGCCTGAAACGCTGTCACAGGCAATGGTTTTTTTGTCCTGGAGCCTGTCTTCAACCAGGTCTTTCCACATGGTCAGGGTTTCATAGTCATGGTCTTCAGGATCTGCCAGGACTTTGTGAGATCCGTCCCTGTAGATGAGAAGAATCACGGAATCCCCTGTCTGGACCCATTCCAGTCCATTTTCAGTTACCCTGACAACAGCAGCGCTGGTGCTCCAGAGATTTTCTTTTTCTGATACGTTCACCTTGTGGCGGATCATCCGGGACCGGATCTGCTGGTTTGCCTGGCGGGCGAGGCGGGTCAGCGGGTAGTGGTTCTGACTGAAAACCGAACCTGCGGTCTGGGCCGCCATCTGGCCCCCGGTCTTTCCTTGCGGAAAGGTTTTTCCGGTCAGGCTGGTGGCACCGTCAAAGACCCCGAAAATATTCTCCTGGATGATCAGGCAGTCTTCGTTGATTCCTGCGGTTCCTTTTTCAAGTATGGATTCAGTCTGCATTTTTCTCCGTTATGGACAGGTGCGTTCTTTCAATCTCCAGAGAATTATAAAGACGTACCTGCACAAGTCAAAACGATAATGCCTATCACTTTTTGACAGGGTATTATGATTTTCGATAGGAAACAGGTTCAGCAGACGTCAAACAGCTCCACCGGATGAAACACCTTTTGCTCCAGAACCTGTGAAAACTGCAGCCGGCAGCTCAGGCAGTCGGTCAGAAGGGTCCGGTCTTTTTCAGATTCAAGCAGCCTGAGCAGGGGCTGGCCGATCTTGAGACTCTGATGATGAAATGTTTTTTTAAATCCCAGATGCCCGCCCATGCCGCAGCAGCTCAATGCATGGCCGATCTGGCGGATGTCACTGCCCGGCATGGATGAGATCAGTTGAAAATACGGTGCACCGATCTCAAGTTCTCTTTGATGACACGGAGCAAAATAGGCCATTGGCTTGTGCAGATCTTTGATCTTGAAGGTGGCATTTTTTTCTTTTTGAAAATCCAGCAGGAACTGGCCCAGATCCGTCACTGATCCGGCAAGGTCGATCCGGTCAACCGGGCTGATGGATGAAAAATAGCCGTCGTCCTTTAAGAGACTGCCATACGCCTTTCGGGAGACATTGACGAATCTGCCCGACCGCCCCCCCATCGGGACCTGCATGATATCTTTTTCAGATCTCAGCCTCTGCTGGGCTTCTTTTGAAAAATAGGCATTTTCCAGGAGCATTTTTCTGAAAAAATAGCCGCAGGTGGGACACGAACAGATGACCTTGCAGCCTTTTTTTACGGCCGGTATCAAGGTCTTTACATTGGCCCTGATTTTTTCAAGGGCTTTTTCTTTCTGCCCTTCCATGAGCAGCGGCATGCCGCAGCAGTTCTGTTCAGGCAGAAAGACCCTGACTTCGAGTTGTTCGAGAAGATTCACCACCGCCTTACCCACCTGGGGGAAAAAGTATCCGGCACTGCAGCCGGCAAAATAGGCCACTTTCTGCCCGGAACCTGCAGATACAGTCTCTGGATGATTCGGTTTGAGTTTTCGAACCCATTGAAAGAGGCTGTGATCATCAAAGAGCGGAAGCGCTCTTTTTTCATGGATGCCGGCTGTTTTTTTCAGGACAGATGACAGGACAGGGCTGGTGCTGCAACGGTTCACAGCCCGGCTCAAAAAGGTTCCGGCCCTGCCGGCACGTGCTGCATCTGCAAGAAAAGCAGCACTTAAGGAGATACCGTTTTCCCGGGCAGCCTCGGCCTTTGCCTCAAGGATGAGCATCCGGATATCATTGCAGGGGCAGAGCCCGCACATGGTGCAAAGATCAAGCAGGCGGGATATTGTTTTATCATCAAGGGGTATCCCCTGCTCGATGTTTTCATCGTTCAACCGATAGAGTTCAGGGAAAAAAAGGCAGTCGTCTTCCAGATGCGGCCGGCAGGCTTCGCACCCGGACCTGCCTGCACATTTTTCAAATATTTTCTGTACCGGCTGACTGCCCGGCAGCACATTTTTATTCATCTTTCTCCCCTGGTCAGAATACATACAGGTCTTTTTAACACAAACTGCGTATCTATGTCACATCCCGGCCAGAGGGG
>CAZLNA010000223.1:0-4426 GCA_964560485.1 uncultured Desulfobacula sp.
TTTTCTTTATCTTTAAGCACTGCTTTTTGTGCAGCTAAAAGTTTTTGAAGCCCGGAGGCCAGTTTTTTATCTGCAATATTGGTCATGACCCGCATCTGGCTGTAGGAAAGCCCCTGATGGCCGTTTATCGCAAGGAAGAACATCAGGATCTGTCCATGGTCTTCGCCCATCAGACTTTCGAGCCCTTGTGCCACTTCAGGATCCAGCAGCTTGTGTTTCTGGGATGCCGGGTTCAGAATGCTGCCGCCGCCAATGGTTTTTACCGGTGAGTAGCTTCGGACCACGTAGCGGTCGTCTTTGATCAGGCAGACCGGTTCTTCCAGCCGGAACTGGACAAAGGCGGTTTCCCCGGGCAGGGCTTCTGGCTTATCCAGCAGAACCATATACCCCAGGGTTTCTTTGGTGCCTGAGTGAAACCGGATGCGGGTCCTGCTCTTGAGGGGTTTGCCGCTGCTTTTCAGATAAAGAAAGTGGGCATCCACCATATAGCTTTCAATCAGTGTGTCAGGTGTTGACAGGATGTCCCCGCGGTTGACCGCACTTTTGTCCAGGCCCTGGAAATTAATAGCGGTCCGGGTTCCGGCACTGGCTGATTCAACTGAATCGCTGTGCACCTGAATGCCCCTGACTTTGGAGGTGATCTGCCTGGGATAAACCATGATTTCCCGGCCAACATCAATACTCCCTGAGATCAGGGTGCCGGTAATGACGGTGCCGAAACCTTTCATGGAAAAAACCCGGTCCACAGGAAGCCTGAAAATCGAGGAATACTTCCGTGGCGGCAGACCGGTGCAGATCTCTGTCAGAGCCTGGGTGAAATCCTCGAGACCCTGGCCCGTGGCAGAGGATACGGGGATAACCGGTTTCCCTTCCAGGAAAGTGTCTGCAGTGAAATCTTCGATATCATCCTTTGCCAGTTCAAGGAGATCTTCATCCACCATATCGGTCTTGGTCAGGGCGACCAGACCGTGGCGGATCCCCATCAAACTGCAGATCTCCATGTGCTCGCGCGTCTGGGGCATGACCCCTTCATCTGCAGCAATCACCATGACGACCACATCAATGCCGCTGGAGCCGGCCACCATGTTTTTGACAAATTTTTCATGGCCCGGCATATCCACGATCCCCACATGCTGGCCATTGGGCAGATCAAGCGAGGCAAACCCCAGTTCAATGGTGATGCCGCGCTCTTTCTCTTCCTTGAGGCGGTCGGTTTCAACTCCGGTCAGGGCCTTGACCAGGCTTGTTTTTCCATGGTCGATATGGCCGGCGGTTCCCAGGATGATGTTTTTTTCCAATGGTTCACATGCTCCGCATCATCAGGTTAGCTGTTTTTGTTTCTGAAAAAAGACATGCCATAGGCAAGCAGGACCAATACGGCACCAGTGGCCGCACCATGGTAGATTCCCCATTCCGGACGAAAGAGCCGGGTAAGCAGTATGCCGAACAACAGACCGATAATGAGGCGGACAACAAATATGGCTAAGGCGTTCATCGGGTTTCCTTTGTAATTGGGTACGCCTGGAATAATAGTCAAACAAGCCATTCAGGTCAATGAGAATTATTAGGATTTCGTTTTGCTGTGAACGGTTGCCAGGACAAAAAAAGGTTGTCATTCGTGCCGGTTTCTGATAATAATTTACCGTTTTTTATTGCGGTGGGTGTAGCTCAGTTGGTAGAGCACTAGGTTGTGGCCCTGGTTGCCGCGGGTTCAAATCCCGTCACTCACCCCATTTCACTATTGACTACTGATGGTTTAATGCTGCCAAAAACCCGGACTCATCTTGCTGAGGGTCGGGTTTTTTTAATGCAGAATCATCCCAATCCCCTGTCAGGAAAGGAAAAAACCATGACGTTAATCCTGAAACCATTTTTTAGAGCCTGTCTGTTCTGCCTGCTGCTGATGCCCGGCATCTGTCTCGCCAATGATCTGGCACCCGGGGTCTATGCACAATTCAGCACAGACAAGGGGGAGATCCTTGCCAGGCTATACTATGACAAGGTGCCTTTGACCGTGACCAATTTTGTGGGGCTGGCCCAGGGAACGATTTCTTCTAAAAATGCAGTATCCAAACATTATTATGACGGTTTGACCTTCCACCGGGTAATACCCAACTTCATGATCCAGGGCGGAGATCCCAAGGGGAACGGCTCAGGCGGTCCGGGATACCGGTTCCCGGATGAATTCACAAGCGAGCTCAAGCATGACGGTCCCGGCGTGCTCTCCATGGCCAATGCCGGTCCGGACACCAATGGCAGTCAGTTTTTTATCACCCATGTGGCAACGCCCTGGCTGGACAATAAGCATACGGTGTTTGGCAAAGTCGTCAAAGGCCAGGATGTGGTCAACAAGATTGCCAAAGGCGACAAGATCAAAAGCATTAAAATTTTGAGAGTCGGAGATGCGGCCAAAGCGTTCAAAGCAGATGAAAAAACCTTTAAGCAGCTGATGGATCAGGTCATTGCAGAGCGTAAGAAAGCACTACAAAAACAGCAGATGGCGTTGATGGTGGAAAGGAAAAAATATCAGGCAGAATTTACAGAAAAGATGCTTGCCAAATTTCCCAACGCCGTCAAAATGCCGAACGGACTGTTGTATGTCGTCCAGAAGGAAGGGACCGGACCGTCGCCGAAACCGGGCAGCAAGGTCCGAGTGCATGTCTCAACACTTTTCATGGATGGCCGGGTGCTTGATTCTTCCAAGGGCAAACAGCCCTATGAGATTGTTGCAGAGAAGGGTGAAATGGTTGCTGAAAATACATTGACGATGAAAAAGGGCGAGACCAGGCGTCTTCTGGTTCCTTATATGCTGGCATTCGGTGAAAGCGGATATGGTCCGATCCCGCCTAAAACAGATTTTTTCATAGATGTGGAACTTGTGGATTTTTAGCACAAACACAGCTTTGCTTTTGTGAGGACCGGACCGTTTTCAGCGAACCTCTTTACAAAAGAGGCATCTTTTTCATGTCTGCCATGATCTGATGCTGCCGTTTTTGAACATACCTGCTGGGCCGGACAGGGGACAACCGGTGGGGATTGGGCAGCACGGCCGCCAGCAGTGCGGCCTGTGAAGCGTTAAGATCAGCCGCCCGGGTTGAAAAATATTTCTGGGCGGCTGCCTCTGCCCCGGTGATCCCGGTTCCCCAGTCAACGGTGTTCAGATAGATCTCAAGTATTCTCTTTTTATCCCACATCAATTCGATCAATACGGTGTAGTAGATTTCAATTATCTTCCTGGCCAGGCTTCTGCTGGAAATCCAGAATACGCTTCGGGCAGTCTGCATACTGATGGTGCTGGCTCCGCGAAGCCTTTTGTGCCGGATCAGTTCTCTGACAGCATTGCTGATCTCATTGAAATCAAAACCGCTATGGGATGCAAACCGCTGGTCTTCTGCAGCCAGAACCGCTTTTTGCAGGTGGGGCGAGATATCTTCAATCTTTTTATAAACATAGACCGGCCGCTTGGTCCGGTCTTTTTTATAAACCGATTCAATCCATTCCCAGGCCACATTGGGCGTAACAATGGGGCGAATGTACTTTAGCGCAGCAACCTGGCAGAGGGTAAACAGAAAAACAAAGAGCCCAAGTTTCAGGCAGACCCGTCGGATCCGGGCCCATAGGCCGCTTTTAGGTTTTCGTTTCATGATGCTGTGGTTTCTACCGGGTATCGGGATGGTTGTCAATTTAAAATCAGATCTTATTTTTGTAGGAAAGGCAAAAGACAGGCTGTCCATTACCTTACAATGCAAATGGAGGTGCTCACGTGGCACAGGTACATATAAACGCTGACAATCAGGCACATGAGGTCTTGCATCTGAACATCTCAGATCCGTCCTTTGATTTTTCAAAAGCCAAACAGATGGCCAAGGAAAAGGCCTTTGAAAAATGCGATCACCCCATGATCCTTTCATGGAAGAACAGCAGGACCGGCCAGGTCTACCCGGATTATGAATGCGGGGTTGAGGAAAAACCGTTCTGGATCCGCTATGCCGAAGGGCGGGGCGCCAACCTGATCATTGATTTTAATAAGGGTGAGTATGTTTTTATGGTGCTGAAAATGTGATTTTGGCACGAATTTTTTAAGGCTGTAATTTTGTTTTTCTCTGGTCAATACTGATATTTTCATGCCGGTTTAATCCTAATCGTTTACAAACAGGCGGATATGGAATAAACTGTTTGAAAATATAGAAAGATTTCTGCCTCAATCCCTTAAGGTTTGAGATTAAGGTGAAAACAAGGGCCATGGATAAACACACCCTTTTAAATCTGCGCAAATTTCTTGTTCCGGAAATTGTTTCCGGGAGAGGGGCGCTTGAACTGGCTGGCCAGCATGCCAAAAACCTGGGCGGGAACCGGGTACTGGTGGTGACTGATCCCGGGGTTCAAGCGGCCGGATGGTCTGATAAGGTTGAGTTTAGCCTTTCCC
>CAZLNA010000224.1:0-4410 GCA_964560485.1 uncultured Desulfobacula sp.
GCATCGGGTATATGCGCGGCCTGTCCGAACATGCCCAGACCCGGTTTTATGTCTGTTATTCAGCCGCTGTGGGCGGTGCCATGGGTGCTGCGTTCTCAGGCAACCTGTTTACCCTTTACCTGTTTTATGAAATCGTTTCCATTGTAACCTATCCGCTGGTGGCCCATCACCAGGATGCTGAAGGGTATGAAGGCGGTAAAAAATATCTGGTCTACCTCTTTTTTACCTCAAAAGCATTTCTGCTGCCGGCCATGGTCCTGGTCTACCTGACGGCCGGGACACTGGAATTCACCTCTGCAGATATTGTCCAGGGGATTATTGAGGCGGATGCCAGCCGTATGCTGGTGGGTGTCTGTTATTTCCTCTGCCTCTTCGGTTTTGCCAAAGCCGGCATCATGCCGCTGCACAACTGGCTGCCATCAGCCATGGTCGCTCCCACACCTGTTTCCGCGCTGCTTCATGCCGTGGTCGTGGTAAAGGTCGGGGTCTTTTCCATTGCCAGGGTCATGCTTTCTGTCTTCGGTACCTCGCTTTTAACCGATATGGGACTTGGTATCATTACCGCCTATATTGCCTCTTTCACCATTGTGGCCGCCTCCCTGATCGCATTGACCCAGACCAATCTGAAGGCCAGGCTGGCCTACTCAACCATCAGCCAGCTCTCCTATATCGTATTGGGTGTGGCCCTGCTGACGCCTTCCGGGATAACCGGCGGCCTGATTCATATTGCCAACCATGCGTTTTCCAAAATCACCCTCTTTTTCTGTGCCGGCGCCATTTTTGTGGCAACCGGTAAAAAAGAGATCAGCGAGCTTGAGGGAACCGGGTATACCATGCCGCTGACCCTTGCCGCCTTTGGAATTGCCTCCCTGTCCATGATCGGGGTGCCGCCGGTGAGCGGGTTTGTGACCAAATGGTTTCTGGCCGCGGGGACCATGGAACTGCCCCATGTGGGGCTGCTGGTCATTCTTCTGGTCAGCTCCCTGCTCAATGCCGGCTATTTTGTGCCGATCCTGATCAAGGCCTATTCGGGCCGGCGGGAAACCCTTGCCAGCCCGGGATTCGAATGGCTGGAAAAAAAGCGCCTGATTTTGTTCATGGTGATCCCGATTCTTTTGACAGCGTGTTTCTCCATGGGCCTGGGCATATTTCCACAACCGCTGTTAACCCTTATTCATCTGGTGGTCAATTAGATGCAACGTTTTCTAACCTATTTAAGACAACATCATTCAGCACTCAAATGGGTGTTTCTGGGCGCTGTGGCCTTTAGTGTGGTCTTTGACTGCTTTGTCGAACGGCATCACCCTCATTTCTGGGGGGATCATATTTTCGGTTTCTGGTCAATGTTTGCATTTGCCGGGTGTGTCCTGATGATAGCACTGTTCAAAGGTATTTATTACGCATGGCTGATGAAGGAAACCAATTATTATGATGATTGATCTGTTCATGCATCCGGCATTCTGGTTTATTGCCGCTGCCATGGCTGCGCCTGCCTTAAACCGGTTAAACCTCATCCGTCCGGTTTATTTAGCGATTCCCATGGTGGCGCTCGGGGTCATTTACCTTCAGCCGGAAACCGCGCTTTTCGGCAGGGCTGACTGGCTTGGCATGGAACTGGTCTTTGGCCGGATGGACAAACTTTCCTTTGTATTCCTCCATGTTTTTATAATCATGGCCTTTATCGGAGCGTTATACGGCCTGAAGGTAAAAGGCAGCGGCCAGAAGGCCGCAGGCTTTCTCTATGTGGCAGGCGCACTCGGGACAACGCTTGCCGGGGACTATCTGACCGTCTTTATCTTCTGGGAACTCATGGCATTCTCTTCTGTTTTCCTGGTCTGGTACAGTCCGCGGCCCAAAGCAATGGGCGCAGGGTTCAGGTATCTTTTGATTCATACCCTTGGCGGGCTGGTCCTGCTGGGCGGTATCATGCTCAGGTATCAGGCGACCGGCAGCCTTGCCTTTGACGCGATTGACCCGCACACGGCCGGACTGGCCGACTACCTGATCATGATCGGGTTTATCCTGAATGCAGCGGTTCCGCCCCTGCATGCGTGGCTGGCAGACGCCTACCCTGAGGCCACAGTGACCGGTGCTGTGTTCATGTGTGCCTTTACCACAAAAACAGCGGTCTATGTCCTTGCCCGGGCGTTTCCCGGATTTGACGTGCTTACTGTGATGGGTGCGGTCATGACCCTTTACGGTGTTTTTTATGCAGTGATTGAAAATGACGCCCGCCGGATCCTGGCATATCATATTATCAGCCAGGTGGGGTATATGGTCTGTGCCGTGGGCATTGGAACCCAGATGGCCATTAACGGCGCCTGTGCCCATGCCTATGCCCATATCCTTTACAAAGCCCTGCTTTTCATGGGCGCCGGTGCTGTACTGGAAATGACAGGAAGATCCAAGCTCAGCGACCTGGGAGGCCTCTATCCCTATATGCCCTGGGCGTTTGTGTTTACCCTTATCGGCGGAATTTCCATTTCCGGTTTTCCGTTGACCAGCGGGTTTGTGTCAAAATCAATGATCATTGCAGCTGCCGGGGAAAATCACCAGCCTGTGATCATGCTCATGCTGACGCTGGCAGCTGTGGGAACCTTTTTGTCCGTAGGTATTAAGCTGCCGTACTTTATCTGGTTCGGACCGGATAAACACTACTCTCCCGCACCCAGGGAAGCGTCCTGGAATATGAATCTGGCCATGGCTATTGCTGCTTTCCTGTGCATTTTTCTCGGGTTCGGGCCGGGTTATCACGCCTTGTATGCGCTTCTTCCCTATCCGGTGGACTATCATCCCTATTCAGCCTATCATCTGTCTGAAACCTTCCAGGTCCTTGCTTTTACCGGCCTTGGGTTTTTCCTGTTCATCAAGCGCCTCAAGCCCAAGGACAAAATAGCCCTTGACCTTGACTGGTTCTACCGCAAAGGAACACCACTGTTCATGGTCTGGGTAAAAACATGGCTGGGCAGCCTGGATGCCTGGTTGAATCAGGTCTGGAAAACAATCGGCATCCGGATGACCCGGGCCCTGGCCAGGGGATTTTCCCGGTTTGATGTGGACGGCATTGACTGGGCGGTTGACGGGTCTGCCAAATCGGTTCTGAACGGCGGTGATCAGCTTCGCCGGCTGCAGACCGGGAAAATACAGCATTATATCGGTGCGGCACTGATTATTCTGTTTGCCGTGATTATTCTGGCGGTGATGTTAAGGACAGGAGCATAAACGACAATGGAGCATCTGATTTATAACACCCATAATTATCCAGTCATCTCCCTGGTCCTGGCCCTGCCCATGGCAGGCGCCCTTATCTGTCTTTTTCTCCCGGATAACAATGAAAAACAAAAGTCGCTTCAAAAGATCTGGGGGCTGGTGGTAACGATTGCCACAGCAGCGGCTGCCCTGCCGCTGTATTTAAATTTCGATGCAGCCACCCATCTTTACCAGTTTGCTGAAAAGCGGACCTGGATTGAGCGGATCGATATCAATTATTGTGTCGGGGTAGACGGGATCAGCCTGCTTCTGGTCCTGCTGACCGTCATGATCATGCCTGTGGTAATACTCTGCTCCTTTACCTATATCGGCAAACGGCATAAAGAATTTGTTTTTTCCATTCTGTTAATGGAAGCCTTTATGGTGGGTGTTTTTGTCAGCCTGAACATTATTCTGTTTTTCATTTTCTGGGAAGCCATGCTTATCCCCATGTACCTGCTGATTGCGGTGTGGGGCGGCGAAAGAAGGGATTACGCGTCTATAAAGTTCTTTTTATACACACTTCTGGGAAGTGTCTTTCTCATTGTGGCCATGGCCTCTTTATATATCAAGAGCGGCACCTTTTTTATTCCTGAGATCATGGATCATCATTTCAGCCTTGAATACCAGGTCCTCATATTCCTGGCGTTTGCCCTGGCCTTTGCCATCAAAATTCCCATGTTTCCGCTGCATACCTGGCTGCCGGCAGCCCATGTGGAAGCCCCGGCCTCGGGCAGTGTAATTCTTGCATCAGTGCTCTTGAAAATGGGCGGCTATGGTTTTTTACGGTTCTGTATCCCCATGACACCGGGCGCTTTTCATCTTTTTGCCCCGGTATTTATTACCCTGTCTGTGATTTCCATTCTGGCCGGCGGCTACCTCGCTTTGGGACAAAGTGATATGAAAAAACTGATCGCTTACTCCAGTGTCGGGCATATGGGGTTTGTCACCCTCGGAATTTTTGTGATCTCCGCCATAGGGGTGAAAGGCGCGATTTTACAAATGATCAACCATGGAATTACTACAGGAGCGCTCTTTGTCTGTGTCGGCCTTCTGTATGAGCGGACGCACAGCCGGGAGATCAGGGACAACTCGGCCCTGGCGGGCGCCATGCCCTGGTTCCTGGCTTTTTTTGTTCTCTTTTCCCTCTCTTCTTTCGGG
>CAZLNA010000225.1:0-4379 GCA_964560485.1 uncultured Desulfobacula sp.
CATCCGGTCTGCACCGAGGCAGGTTTCACATCCACCGCCCAGTACCATGCCGTAAGGTGCGGCCACCACAGGGAAAGCTGAGTATCTGGCTGCCTGGATGCCGCCCTGGGCTTTTCTCAGGAAGGAATCGATTTCAGCATAATTTTTATCGTGGCAGAGTTTGGAAACATAGCTTAAGTCTGCACCGGCAGAGAATGCGCCGGGCATGCCGCCGGCTTCGTTTCCGATCACCAGGCCGACACCGTTTTTATCCACATATTCCAGGGCCTGGCCAATGGTGTCCACGATTTCCGCATTGATAGCATTCATCTTGGTGTGGAACTCGAGGCAGAAGACCTCGTCACCGATGTCCACCAGGCTGGCAGAGGCATTTTCAAGAACTGTCTTATTGTCGCCTTTGGCTGCGGCAATGGATACACAGTTTTTACCGGCAGGAACCGCCTTGTAGGCAGCATCTGCAAAATCATAGAAATATTTGACACCGCTTTCCAGTTTATAGAAGCGGGTGTTGCCCGCTGCCAGCATATCCCGGACATTGGCCGGAACGTCCAGCCCTTCAGACGCCATGCGTTCTGCAGCTTCAACCACACCGTAGGCATCCCAGAGCTCAAACGGTCCCATTTCAAAGTTGTAGCCCCATTTCATGGCGTTATCCACGTCCACGATGGTGTCGGCAATCTCCGGTACCCGGCATGCCGCATACTGGAAGCTGTTGGCAGCCATCTGCCAGGCAAATTTCCCGCCTTTGTCATCACCGGTGAGAACGGTTTTCACTTTTTCCGTGAGCGTGGCTTTCTTTTTGGCTTCATCCAGGCAGGGGAAAGAGGGACGGTTCAGTTCCTCATATTCCATGGTGGCCGGGTTGAGAACCTTCCTGATCTTTTTCCATTCCGGTGTCAGCTCTGTTTTATAGAAACCGGCCTGTGTTTTTTTACCCAGAAGATTTTTTTCAATCATCTGGTTCACAAAATCCGGCAGCAGCAGGGTATCTTTCTGCTCGTCATCCGGACAGAGGTCATAAGAATTTTTGCACACATGTGCCATGGTATCGAGACCAACCAGGTCAACCGTTTTAAATACCGCTGTTTTGGGGCGGCCCAGGGCCGTACCGAAGATGGCGTCGACTTCAGGAATGGTCAATCCTTCTTTGATCATGGCATTGGCAATGGCGCCGATGCCCTGAACGCCGATCCGGTTGCCGACAAAGTTGGGGGTGTCTTTGGCCCAAACAATCCCTTTACCCAGGTTCTTTTCACCAAAGCTGGCAACAAAGTCAAGGATTTCAGGCTTGGTGCTTTCACCCGGGATCAGTTCCAGCAGGTGCATGTAACGAACCGGGTTGAAAAAATGGGTGCCCATGAAATGTGCTTTAAAGTCATCGGAGAAGCCTTCACAGATGTCCTGGAGCGGAATACCCGAGGTATTGGTGCTCACAATGGCATCTGCCTTTCGGATCGCTTCGATGCGGCTGAAAAGATCGCGTTTGATTTTCAGGTTTTCCACAACCACCTCGATGATCCAGTCACACTCGGCCAGCTGGTCAAAGTCATCTTCCAGGTTGCCTGTGGAAATAAGGGCTGCATCTTTTTTGTTGAAAAACAGGGATGGACTGGAAGCCAGGGCTGCGTCCAGGCCGGCTTTGACAATACGGTTTCTCGCTGCCGGATCCTGTTTTTCGTCGTCTGTTAAATCAAAGGGAACAATGTCAAGGAGCAGTACTTTTACACCAGCCCCGGCCAGCAGGGCTGCAATGCCGCCGCCCATGATCCCGGATCCGATTACTGCTGCCTTTCTGATTTTTCTTGCCATGATGTCCTCCTGTTTTGAAGGTTTGAACCAGAATTATGAATGATCATTCATTTTTTTCTAACAGAACAATTTCAGGTTGTCAAGAAAAAACATTTAAATTGTTTTGCAGACTACTTAAGATGTATTTACTTTAATTTCAAAATATTAAAATTGAAATGGCGAAAAACAGGTAAAATAATTTCACACGAAGACCCGGAAAATATTGGCCATGAATACTCATTCATGAAAAAATTTCCCTGGTTTCCTTGTCAAACGAATCCTGTTTTGGTAATGTACCGTGAAGTTTCCCCGGTAAAATTAATGAAGCGGAGATTTTAATGCCACTGAAAGGCCCCAGACTCAAAGCGTCCCAGTTTCTGAACATTGACTCAGTCACCCGGTTCATGGAATCCCTCCAGCGGCCGTCAGGCGATATCCCCTGGCACACAGGCGGTAAAACTGATCCCTGGGATCTGGTGGAGACCATCATGGGCCTGAACATCGGCGGCCGGTTCGATGCCTCACTCAATGCTTTCAACTGGCTTGCCCGCTGCCAGAATCCGGACGGCTCCTGGTTTTCCGCCTATTTGGACGGTCACCCTCTCGACAAAACCCGTGAAACCCATATGGCCGCCTATTTCAGTGTCGGCCTGTTCCATTACTGGCTCATCACCCGCCAGACAGACGTGGTTGAAACCTTCTGGCCGGTCATGGAAAAAGCAGTGAATTACGCTGTCAGCCTCCAGGCCCGCTCCGGAGAGATCTACTGGGCCAAAAGTCCTGAAGGCAGGACCGACCCCATGTCCCTTCTGGCCGGATCAAGCTCCATCTTCATGAGTCTGAAATGCGCCCTGGCACTGGCCGCTGTTCTCAACCGGAAACAGGACCAGTGGCAGACCGCTTTTGACCGTCTGGGACAATCCATCCAGGAGAATATCCATATTTATAATGTGACCAAGGCCCGGTTTTCCATGTACTGGTTCTATCCCGTTCTCAGCGGGGCCCTCACCGGCAGGCGGGCCCGTGCCCGGATTCAAAAGCACTGGAACAAATATGTGGTCGAGGGCCAGGGGGCACGATGCGTCTCAGACCAGCCCTGGATCACCATTGCCGAAACCTGTGAACTTGTCCTGGCCCTGGCCGCCATGGGCGACACAGAAAAAGCACGAATTGTCTTTTCATGGATCCAGGACCGGGTCTATGACGATTACACCTACTGGTGTGGGTACACCTTCCCGGACATGGTGATCTGGCCTGAAGAAAAAATCTCCTGGACCAATGCCGTGGTTCTCATGGCTGCAGATGCGCTCTTTCACCTGACCCCGGCCTCCCGGCTCTTCAGCCACCGGGCCTGGGAGGGGTCTGTCTTTACGGATCTGTCCAATTGATCAAGGACCACAGGCCCTACTATATCAAGCAGGCCTGGTACCGCCTGATCCACCTCTATGTCCGCACCCGGCTGAAACCTCAGCTCACTGTCCTGGGCAGCCACCCATTTATTGTCAAACCCTGGCATATTGAACTTTTCGGGGGCCCCATCCGGATCGGCAGCCACATCACCCTGCTCGGCTGCTCAGACAAGAGAACCCGGCTCACGGTCTGGCCGGACAGGGATAACGTGCCTGGCATCAACATCGGAGACCATGTCCTGATTTCCCCGGGCGTCCGCATTTCTGCAGCCCACAGCATCACCATCAGTGATTCGTGCATGCTGGCCAGCCAGGCCTATATTACAGACTCGGACTGGCACGGCATCTATGACCGCTCCCTCACCCCGGACACAGTGCACCCGGTGGTGCTCGAAGAAAATGTCTGGATCGGGGATTCCGCCATTGTCTGCAAAGGCGTCACCATTGGCCGAAACAGCATTATCGGTGCAGGCTCAGTCGTGGTCAGCAGCATTCCGGCCAATGTCATGGCCGCAGGCAACCCGGCCCGGGTGATCAAGCAACTCGATCCTGAAAAAGAGATGATCACCCGGAAAGACCGGTACAGCAATGTGAAAAAGATGAACAAAATCCTGGCTGCCGCTGAAAAAGAGAACCTCAAAGGCAACTCCTTTTTAGGGTGGATCAAATCCCTGTTTTTTCCCTGATTGATTTTTATTTCCAGCCTGACTATAAAGATAGATCAGATTGCCCTGTGCTGTGATGACACTGGCGCACCTCAAGGCGTGACCTAAATAAATGAAACATCAAAGAGACGGCTATTGAAAAGGAGCACAAAGGTGAAAAAACAATTCTTAAAACAACTTGTTATCGTTTCAGCAACGCTTGCCTGTCTGATCTCCCTTGCAGCAGCAACCATTGTCAAAGTACCGGCCGGAAGCCAGCAGCCGGAAAAAAAAGCGGTGACATTTGACGGGGTCTGGGCCGGAAAAGGAAATATCACGTTGATAAAGCAGTTGGACGGTTTTATCATTCTTCAGGGTAAAGACAGCACATCCACCTGGTCTGCAAGGGGAATAATCCAGGGCAGCACAGCCGTCTGCAGGGGAAACGGCATCACCAATAAAGGCGTCCAGTTCATTTATGAAAGCACGATAACGCTGAAAGGCAAAACCCTGCTCGATTCCTGGAAAGCTGTTTTTA
>CAZLNA010000226.1:0-4375 GCA_964560485.1 uncultured Desulfobacula sp.
TGAGTGCAAAAGGGGCTGCCCGAAGTGCGGCTGCAGTGGTAAAGGGGTTTGAAACCTTTGACCCGGATCTTACGCTTGCAGGTGTGATCTTTTCAAAAACCGGCAGCGAAAGGCATTATCAATACCTGAAAGAAGCCGTGGATAGATATTGTGATACCCCGTGCCTGGGCCACTTGCCGAGAAACGATGCCCTTGTGATGCCCGAACGGCACCTTGGACTAGTCACAGCAGACGAGGCCCGTATCGATCAGACCGCGCAATCTGAGCTCATCGGCATGGTTGAAGATCATATGAACCTGAGCAAATGGATTCAACCGCTTGATCCTGTTACCCAGACGGTAGCGCATGACCCGGAGAGCCCGAACAGATCAGCCGACACCCAGTTATACCCGGAAGAGCCGGTGATCGCTGTGGCCAGAGACAAAGCGTTTTGTTTTTATTATCCGGACAACCTGGAAATGCTGGAACAGAACGGGGCGTCTTTGACGTTTTTTTCACCGCTTGAGGACAGCGAACTTCCTCCAGGGACAGACGGCATCTATCTTGGCGGGGGGTATCCTGAGCTTTTTGCAGACCGGCTGACGCAGAACAAAGAGCTCATGGCCCGGATAAAAGCGTACAGCCGGTCGGGAATGCCGATTTATGCAGAGTGCGGCGGGTTCATGTTTCTGTGCCAAACCCTGAGCTGCGACAATAAACGCTATCCCATGTGCGGCTGTTTTGACCTGGATGTTATGATGTCAAACCGGCTCAGATCACTGGGCTACAGGGAAATCACCCTGACCCGGGATACCATTATCGGCCGGAAAAATGATCTGCTGCGCGGCCATGAATTTCATTATTCCTCTCTTAAAACGCCCGGGTCAGAAGAGAGCGGAATTTATCAGGTGACATCCCGATCCGGCCAGGATATCGATCTTAAAGGGTATATGACCCACAACACCCTGGGCAGCTATCTTCACCTGCATTTTGGCAGCAATCCAGGGATGGCCCGGCAGCTGGTCAGCACCTGCCGGGCATATAAAGAGTCAAAGAGCGGTCATGGCAGCCAGGAGGCTTAAAAAAGGGTTTACAACCGGCGCAGCCGCGGCAGCCGCAGTCAAAGCGGCACTGACCGCTCTTTTTTCAGGCCAGGCGCCTGAGGAGGTGACCATCACCTTTCTGACCGGCCAGACACGTGTCATTCCGGTTCACAACCTTTCGATGGCGAGCCGGTCCCAATGCTCTGCAACAATCATCAAAGACGCCGGTGATGACCCGGATATCACCCACGGGGCTGAAATCGGGGCCCGGGTTACGCTTAAACAAATCACCAAACCCGTCCAGATTTCCATTCATGGCGGGCAGGGAATCGGCAGGATCACCAAACCCGGTCTTGAACTGCCGGTTGGTGAAGCCGCGATCAATCCCGGCCCGAGAACCATGATTGAAAATGAGGCCCGTGAGATACTCAAGGCATTCGGGGTTTCAAGGAAACATATCGAAATTATTCTTTTTGCTCCAGAAGGGGAAACCCTGGCCCGGAAAACCCTCAATGCCAGACTCGGCATATTGGGCGGCATTTCCATCCTGGGGACGACCGGGGTCGTCACCCCCATGTCCCACGAGGCGTATATTGCCACCATACGGGCAGGGATTGATGTGGCAGCGGCAGGCAAGGCAGAGACCCTGGTCTTTACCACCGGAAGAAGAAGTGAACGTTTTGCCATGACCCTTTTTGGAGAATACCCCAAAGAAGCGTTCATCCAGACCGGAGATTTTTTCAAGGCTGCGCTGGAAGCAGCAGTACAACGAAAAGAAATCAACACCATTGTTTATGCGGTTTTTTTCGGTAAAGCAGTGAAAATGGCACTGGGGCATGCACATACGCATGCGGCCAGATCTGAACTCACGCTGGACACTCTGGCAGAGTGGGCCAGGAGAGTAACAGGAGAACAGGATCTGGCTCTCAAGATATCAAATTCCAACACAGCCCGGCATGCGTTTTCTTATATTTATCCGGACTATCCCGGCTTGCTGACACATGTGGCCGAACAGATGATTCAAAGTGCCATGCGCTTCTCAGACAATCGTCTTGGGTTCCGTGTGGTGATCTTTGATTTTGACGGAAATGTCGCCTGTGATCTCTTGTGATCAATTCATCCTTTAAATTAAGAACCAGTCAGTGTTACAATATGATCCAGACCGAACCCGTTGGGCAAAATATATGAAAAAAAATAAATCTGACGCAAAAACCGTTCTCACTCAACTTGGAAGGCTGTCCGGGTTCTTAACGGCACTGGATGCCAGGGCTGGCCGTGATGAGTGTTTTGATGTGCCCCTGGACATCATTCGAAAGACCATGCTGTTTGATGTCAGTGTCCTGTACAAGATTTCCAATGTGATTGACGATCGTCTGATTCTGGAAGTGGTCAAGGTGGTCGATCCCCAGGGCCTTCGAATGGATTTGCAGGAAGGCAGGAAGATCAGGCTTTTTCTGGATAACCGGGATAACCGCTACTTAAACGAGGTCACAGCTTTTCTAGACCAGAAAGTGTCCTGTTTTAATATTCCGGGCATGGGGTGTGATATTATGGGGTATGTCTACCTTCCGGAAAGTTTTGGCGGGGCCTATCTTTTCGGAGGAGATTTCTGCGGAAAGGAATCCTCTGTTTCAGATTATGAAATCGCTGGCGTGGAAATCATGTGCAATTTTCTCAGCGCGATTCTCCTGAAAACCCAGTTTGAGCACCAGGCAGAATATGACCACCTCACCGGCCTTTTCAATTCAGGAAAAATAAAACAGGAGGCTGACAAGGTGATCAAGCGGGCGGAACGTAAAAAAGGAACCCAGGCATGTATCGCTTTAGGGGATATCGACCACTTTAAATCAATCAATGATAATTTTGGCCATATTCAGGGGGACCGGGTTCTCAGGCAGGTGGGAGATATTTTATCCTCATCCATGCGCGGGGTGTTTGATATTGCCGGCCGTTACGGCGGGGAGGAATTCCTGTTGATATTTGATGAAACAGATGCCCAAAAAACGCATCAGATTGTGGAGCGGCTGCGGAACACTATTGCGCAAACCGCATTTGAGCAGGTGGATCAGACCGGAAAGGTAGTAAAAGGCAAGTCGCTGGCGATTACGATTTCTTTTGGAATTGCCGCCCTCGACCAGAAAGAAGGAAGATTTACCGTCACAGACTGGATCAGCCGGGCAGACCGGGCATTGTATCATGCCAAGGAAAACGGAAGGAACCGCACAACCCTGTTTAACAAGGACTTATGAATGAGCCTGACCATTAAACCCATTGGCACCATCACAACCCCGTTTGAAACCCTGGAAGGCATGCCGATTCAGCCATCCGGCGCCAGAGAGGTGAAAGGCACCATTCTTCTGGAAAAAGAGTATGAAGACGGATTACAGGACCTTGACGGGTTTTCGCATATTATTCTTTTATACCACCTGCATCAAAGCCAGGGGTATGATTTAACCGTCAAGCCTTTTCTGGATAAAGAAAAGCGTGGCCTTTTTTCCACCCGTGCTCCCCGGCGTCCCAACCCCATTGGTTTGTCTGTGGTCCGGCTGCTGACGGTGGAAGGCTGCCATCTCCATATCCAGGGCATTGATGTGTTGAACAATACACCGCTGATTGATATTAAGCCGTATGTCCCGGCATTTGAGGCCGGAGAAGACGTTCGTACCGGCTGGCTTGAAAAACAGCAGGGAAAAGCCAGAACGGCCCGGTCAGACGGGCGGTTTGTGGTACATAAGGAAACGTGATGCTCAAAGGTGAGTTTGTTCATCCGGATTATCAGTTCAACCGCAGGGAATTTGCAGGATCTTTGGGGGACCTGGGCACCATTCTGCCTCTGGCATTTGGAATGGTTATGGTCAACGGGCTTTCAGCATCCGGAGTCTTTTTTTCAGTGGGTGTTTTTTATATTCTCACCGGCCTTTATTTTAAAATAACCGTACCGGTTCAACCCATGAAAGTGATTGGGGCGTATGCCATTGCAACCATGATGAGTTCTGACCAGGTCCTGGCCTCTTCAATCCTGATGGCTGTTTTTCTGCTGGTCATTGCTCTCACAGGGACCATCGATCTCATCAGCCGGTATGCCCCGAAATCAGTGATCCGCGGGGTTCAGCTCTCCACGGGCATGCTGCTGATGTCCCAGGGGGTCAAACTGATAACAGGAGATGCCAGGATCCAGAACTACTACAAGGCTGCCGAGCCTTTCCTGAAAATTGAATCCATCGGACCTGTTCCGCTGGGCCTGATATTAGGGATTGCCGGTATGGCCCTGACCTTTTTTCTGCTCGATAATAAAAAACTGCCTGCCGGCCTTGTGGTTGTGGCTGCTGGCCTTCTGGCCGGGCTAGTGCTGG
>CAZLNA010000227.1:0-4373 GCA_964560485.1 uncultured Desulfobacula sp.
TGATCCGGGCAATGGGTTTGAGGCCGAGTTCTGCTGCTTTTTCAGCAGACATGAGGATGATGCCGGCAGAGCCGTCGTTAATGCCTGAAGCATTGCCGGCAGTGACCTTGCCTGTTCCCGGGACAAAGGCTGGGGCGAGGCGCTGGAGATCTTCCATGGTCATGCCCGGGCGGAAGTGTTCGTCCTTGTCAAAAATGAGGGGCTCTTTTTTACGCCGGGGAACAGAGACCGGCACAATTTCATCCTGGAACGATCCGTCTGCGGTGGCGCGTTCTGCATTGTTGTGACTGCGCAGGGCCACTTCATCCATTTCTTCGCGGGTAATGCTCAGGTGCTGGGCCACGAATTCAGCCGTATGTCCCATGATATAGGGTTTGCCCAGAAACCGGGCGGCCGGTTCAATGCTGGTGTCCAGGGGTGTTGTTTCATCAAAGGGGAGCAGGTGGGAACCGCAGTGAAGGGCATGAATCATGGCATCCACAAACTGGGTATCCTGGAGGCGGCACCCCCACCGGGCTTTGGGAACGGTATACGGGACGCCTGACATATGCTCCACACCGCCGGCAAGGACCGTATCTGCCATGCCGGCCTGGATCATGGCCATACCGGAAAGAACCGCTTCCATACCTGAGATGCAGACCCGGTTGACGGTTGCAGCCGGCACTGAGTCCGGGATGCCGGCCATAAGGGCGGCCACGCGGGTGGTGTTCAGGGTGTCATGGTGCTCGACACAGGTGCCGTAGCGGACATCGTCGATAATTTCCGGGTCAATACCGGCCCGCTCAATCGCGGCTTTCATGGTCACTGCGGCGATAGCGGCACCGTTCATATCCTTGAGCGTACCGCCAAAGGCCCCAATGGCTGTCCTGCAGGCGGATACGATAACTACGTCTTTCATAACTGCTGTCCTTTCGTTTTTGAAGGGTTCATTTTAATTAATTCACAGGTTTTAACCAAAGGATGCGTCACTGATGTCCAGGGCGGCTGTATCACTGTTGAGAATGGCATCCATTTTACCCGATGTTGCCGGCAGAACCGTCTGGATGAAAAAGCGCGCGCTGCTGAGCTGGCCTTCATAAAAAGCCACATCTTTTTTCTTTGGTTTGCCTGCCAGTTTTTCTTCAGCAATGCCGGCACGCCAGAGGAGCATCCAGGAAAGAAGGGTGTCGCCCACCACATCGAGAAAGGGGCGTGCGTTCAGAAATGCGGCATGCACCTTGCCTGACGTCTGTGCTGAACCTAAAGCCTGAGCGGTTTTCATCAATTTGTCAAGGGTGGCGGCCAGACTGTTGGCAAGGCTGCCCAGGTCCCTGGACGATTTGACGGTTTCAATGGTGTTTTCAACTTCCCGAATCAGGTCGGTAAAGGCCTGGCCGTTATTCAGTCCGAGTTTCCGGCCCAGCAGGTCCATGGCCTGGATTGAATTGGTCCCTTCATAGATCTGGGTGATCTTGCAGTCCCTGAGCAGCTGTTCCTGGGGGTATTCCTTTGTAAACCCGTAGCCGCCGAAGACCTCCACGCCCAGGCTGCACAGATCAAAGGCCCGGTCCGTGATATAGCCTTTGGCCACGGGAATGAGAACATCAATCATACCCTGGAGAGACGCTTTTTCTTCGGTTGAACTGCTGACTTTGATCCGGTCCTCGAGAAGGCCGGTATAAAAAAGCAGGGAGCGCATGGCCTCGGTATAGGATTTCATGGTGAGCAGGATGCGTCGGATTTCCGGATGATTGATAATGGCGACGCTGGGGGAGTCTTTCCCTGCAGCCAGGTCTTTTCCCTGGACCCTTGTCCGCGCATAATTCAATGCGTTGAGGTATGAGGCGGATGCGCAGGCAAACCCCTGCATTCCCACATGGAGCCTTGCTTCATTCATCATGACAAACATGGCGCTCATCCCCTTGTTCTCCTTGCCCAGCAGGGTTCCGATACACCCGCCTTTGCTGCCCAGGGAAAGAGAGCAGGTGGGGCTGCCGTGGATCCCCATTTTTTCTTCAATCCCGGTGCAGACCACATCATTGAATTCACCCAGGGAACCGTCCGGATTGACCCGGTATTTTGGTACCAGGAAGAGCGAAATACCGGCTGTGCCTGCCGGAGCACCTTCAATCCGCGCCAGAACCGGGTGGACGATATTTTCCACCAGATCGTTTTCGCCGGATGAAATAAAAATTTTACTGCCGGTGATGGAGTAGGTGCCGTCATCGTTTTTAACCGCCTTGGTGGTGAGCGCACCCACATCTGACCCGGCTTCAGGTTCAGTGAGCAGCATGGAGCCGCCCCACCTGCCCGTGTACATGTTTTTCAGATAGGTGTTTTTCTGCTCAGGAGTCCCGAACCGTTCCACCAGTTTGCCAGCCCCGTGAACCAGGATATTGTGCAGCATGAACGGGTAGTTGGCGCCGTTGAAATAATTGTTGGCTGCCAGGGCCACAATGGCCGGCATTCCCTGACCGCCCCACTCCGGGTCGTCACACATGGCAATCCATTCTCCCTGGCAGAAGAGGTCGAACACCTTGTGGAAGGCGTCAGGAACCTTGACCTCACCGTTTGAAAAGGTGCAGCCCTGCTCATCCGCTTCCTTGAGGCAGGGCAGCAGTTCTTTTACAGCCAGGGTCCGCGCTTCAGATACTACAAGATCAATGGTTTTCTGGTTAAACTCCTGATACTGTTCATGCTGGCTGAGTTCCTGCGCATTAAATTGTTCATGAAGGACAAAATCAATGTCCCGTCTGTCAGCAACGACCTGTGCCATGTTTACCTCCTGTCTCCGGGGCCGCCGGGCTGGCCGGGGCGGTATCCCGGTTGATAATTCTTTTCTGAGATGGTTTCCAATAAATGAATATAAATTCACTAAACCATATTTTTCTTTCCAGGTCAATGAAAGTAAACACGGTTCTCCTATTAAAATATGGCACTTCCACGTTTTCCTTGCCTGGCGCTGACTCAGGCGATCAGGGAGGCAGGCCCCCTGTTTGTCGTCACCCTTTTCTTGCGAATCCGGGTTTTATGATTATCATGGACGAATAACCCTTAAATGAGGAGAAATCATGGCGTCATCCCAGACCCTTGAAATATTTTCAGACTATGTCTGACCCTGGTGCTATTTCATTACCGGGCGTATTGAAAAATTACAGCAGGAAACCGGGGTTGATGTCCGATGGCGGGCATTTCCCCTTCATACGGACACGCCTGAAGAAGGTCTCACCCTTGAGGATCTCTTCCAGAGGAAAGGCATGCCTGTCAGTGTGGACAAAATGATCGCAGATCTGAAACGTGTGGCCAAGGACCTGGGGCTGCCTTTTGGTGACCGGACCATGACCTATAACAGCCGCCTGGCCCAGGAATTAGGCCTCTGGGCCCAGAGCCGGGGAAAAGGGCATGAATTTCACCTGGCCGTGTTCAAAGCCTATTTTGTGGATGGAAAAAACCTTGCCCGAAAAGAGGTTCTCATGGAGCTTGTTGCGTCCTGCGGGCTTGACCCGGTTCAAGGCGAATCCGTGCTCGATAACCGCAGTTTTTCAGATGCCGTGGATGCAGACTGGGAACTTTCCAGGCAGTCCGGTATCCAGGCGGCGCCGACCTTTGTTTTCGGATTTCAGCGCCTTGTGGGCGCCCAGCCGTATCTGGCGCTGAAAAACCTGGTTATACCTGGATAAATACATACCCGCCTTCAGCATATCCGAACCATCTGAGCAGGGAGAGATAATCTGTTGAGATCCCTTTGTAAAAAGTGTCAAAATCGACCTCGTAAGGATGGGGCACGGTATTGTCTACATCAAGGATCTTAACGGCTGACCGGGCCGGGTCAAACCCGCCCACAGGCGAGATGTGAGGGATGTGAAGCTCGGGCAGAAAACTGCCCTGGTCAAAATGGGCGATCAGGATGCAGTCCCTGCGGGCTTCAAACTGGTGGAGGCGGGCCAGCAGCGTTTTCCGGACCTGCCTGGAGGACCTGCCCCTGCCCGGCGCCTGCACAGTCTCAATGGTTTTATACTCAACCCGGCAGGCATCGAGGCTCGCCCTGACCACTTTCCCGAGCATGTCAAGGGGAAGGCCCCGCCGTCCCCTGTGACCTGCATCACTCATCCGTTCCTTCCAGTGTGCAGTGGATACCTTTTCCAGAAGGTCCTGCTGGGTCACAGCGTGTTCAACCGGCTGCCCACCCTTCAAAAGGGACTGCCGGTTCATCAGGGTGTTGATTACCGAGGCAATGGTGGCTGCCGAGCAGGCAGACTCATGAAATTGTTTCACATGAAAGGCATGCAGCCCGTGCTTGATCAAATGGGGATCTGTTTTAGTGTCCAGGTCATGACCCTGGGGAGTAAAAACAACCCCTTTCCTGCCAAATGTATTGCGCCTTAATGTTTTTT
>CAZLNA010000228.1:0-4367 GCA_964560485.1 uncultured Desulfobacula sp.
GAGCTGGTCCATGCGGGCAGAGGACTGTTCTGCACGGATCACTGCATTTTGGGTCACATCCATGGCCGTCCTGGACTGATCCACCACCGCTTCCAGGCTTGAGCGCATATCACCGGCGCTTCTGGCAACGACATCCACATTGGTGCTGGCCTGCTCCATGGCGGCTGCCACCGAGTTCATGTTCACACTCATTTCCTCTGCAGCAGCAGCCACGGTATTGACCTTGGTCACCGACGTCCTGGCACTGTGGCTCATCTGGCCTGAAATCTGATCCAGTTCATTTGAAGAAAGGCTGAGCGTCTCCACGCCTTTGTTCAGATTCTGAATCATGTGGGCCAGGCCGCCGACCATATCTGTCATGGCATCCACGGTATCCCGGATGGCATCATCGGCCCGGTATGAGAAAGATGCATTGAAATTGCCTTGGGCCACCTCTTTGGCCATCCGCGCCATCCCGGTCATGGAGGTCATCAGCTGGCGGTTCATCACGGACACTATGAGAAGGCCGATTATCAGGGCCAGGGCGCCGCTGATGGCAGCACTGGAAAGGATCTGTGAATTGATTCCGGCCATGAGGTCGGCCTGAGATACGGCGGTTACAAAATACAGATCCCAGGGTTCAAAATAGTGGACATAGGCATAGTATTCTTTCCCCTGATACTGGTAGGCCACCTGGCCTTTTTTAGTTTTTAGAATCGCTTCCCCGTTTTTAAACGACTGAACTTTTTTGTTGATAAAACCTGTATCCGGATGGACCAGGATCTCTCCACCGGGCTCGCAGATGAACGAGTGCCCCTTTCCCGAGACGGTGACGCTGTTCACCAGCCCCTTGAGATCCGGGGTAACCACCCGGCTGGCAATGCTGTAGGCCCCAATGATCTGGTCTTCCTGGTTTTCTTTAAATGGGGCAAAAACCTGCATGATGGTGTCACCGTTTATCCGGGTCAGGACATGGCTTTTAAGGTTAGCAGTGACGTTTTTAAATACAGCACTGTCTGCCTGATACGCTTCGCCGATGGGACGTTCTCCGTCATGGCTTTTCCGGCTGGTGGACACCTTGATGAGTTGATTGCCGAATAATTGATAGACCATAATCTCGGAATCTGTGAAACTGCCCACATTGTCCACGGTTTCATAGGCACCGGTCACAAATTTAAGACCGAACATGAGCTTGGGGACCTGGGTGTGTTCTTTTTTATCCGATCCTTTCAAAATCACCGGGATATCTGTGAAACGGTCTTCAAGCACCATGACATTGCGTTCTTTTTCAACTTCTGCCATAAGCAGCCCGAGCTCCGAATCCAGCTTCTGTGTCTGCAGATTGTATTTGAGTTCAAGGCTTTTGAGCAATACATGGGCCACATTTTCTATCCCGGCTCGGCCTTTGGACAGGTAGGCTTTTTTACTCTGGATAAAATTGATGGCTGCAATGACGATAATGGTGATGAATATGATTCCCAACGAACCGATCACCAGTTTTTTACCAAATCCCAAATGCTTCATATCCTCCCCCTTTTAGGTACTGTATTAGCGGGATCCTGTTTCCGGCCTCAGTTGCCTGGGTTGTGGCTGCGGAGGAGGTCCTTTTCAGGAAAGCGGCGACTTCCCCACCAAGGATGGTCTCATCAATAGTTACAGGACCTTCCCCGCAGCGATTGATGTCTGTCAATAGACAGACACTACAGAACCGGTTTGATGCCGAAAACTTCAGGCCACACGGTCAGCAGGATCAGTATGATGGCCTGGATGATGATAAAAGGCACCACCCCTTTGTAAATATGCCAGGTTTTTACCTCGGGCGGTGCCACGCCTTTCAGGTAGAACAGACTGAATCCGAACGGCGGCGTTAAAAATGAGGTCTGCAGGTTCATGGCAATCAGGATGGCATACCATACCGGGTTAATGCCGATGGCCAGTGAGATAGGAACGAGGATCGGTACGATAATATAAGAAATCTCTATAAAATCGATAAAAAATCCCAGGATCAGGATCGCAGCCATAGACAGAATGATAAATCCCCATTTTTCGCCGGGCAGACCGAGCATGAACTCTTCTACGATCAGGTCGCCGCCGGTATAGGTAAAGACCATGGAAAATGCAGTGGCACCAATTAAAATTCCGAAAACCATGGCAGTAATGCTCACGGTTTCCTTGGCGCTTTCATGAATGAGTTTAAAAGAGAAAGACCGGTACAGGATAGAAAGGATGATCGCACCAATCCCCCCGACCGCGGCAGATTCCGTAGGTGTAGCAATGCCTGTAAAGATGGATCCGAGCACCAGGATAATCAGAATCAGCGGTGGCAGGATGGTCTGGATGGCGGTAAACACCTGCTGGAGCTTTGTCCCGACATTTTCTTCCAGTTGGATGGATGGTGCCGCTTCTTTTTTAAAAAATGCGACAATGACGATATAGAGGATATAAGCGCCCACCAGCGCCAGCCCGGGCCAGACCGCCGCTATGAAAAGATCGCCGACTGGGACCTGAAAAACATCTCCCAGTATGATGAGGACGATGGAGGGAGGGATGATCTGGCCCAGGGTTCCGGAGGCGCAGATGGTGCCTGTGGAAAGCATTTTATCGTATTTATATTTGAGCATGACCGGCAGGGAGATGACCCCCATGGCTACCACACTGGCGCCGACAACACCGGTGGACGCTGCCAGCAGCGCCCCCACCAGGATGGTGGAAATAGCCAGTCCCCCGCGGATTTCACCAAATAAAAATCCCATGGATTCCAGCAGACGTTCAGCAAGCTTGGTTTTCTGTAATACGATTCCCATGAAAATAAACAAAGGGATGGCCATGAGTATGGTATTGTTCATAATGGCCCAGATCCGGTGGGGCATAAAGGCAAACATGGTTTTACCCACGGCCAGTCCCTCTATCAGTGAACCGTCGAGACCGACCTCGACAATACCGGCAATCATGCCGAATACCACAGAGACCGCCCCAAAGGTGAAGGCCACTGGAAATCCCCATAACAGCATGAGCAATGCTGCAAAAAACATGATGATTCCAACCATGGTTATTCTCCTTCTCCGTTGTTGGTATTTTCGTGAACACCTCTTAAGAGGTTGATATGCCGGATAATCACGCCGATGGTTGAGAACACCAGGAGGAAAAAAGAGGTGGGCACCAGGGCTTTGATTATCCACCGGTGGGTGAGGCCGCCTGGGTCACCGCTGATTTCATTGGTGTTGTAGGCTTCTAGGACAAAATCAATGGAGCCGAATCCAATGAGCAGGGAGAAAGGGATTAAAAAGATGACGGAACCGACAATATTGATGATTGCCTGTTTTTTTCTGCTCAAGGTGTCATAGATCAGGTCCACCCGGACATGACCGTCCCTGAACAGGGCATAGGATATGCCGATCAGCAGGACAGCGCTGAACAGGTGCCATTCCATCTCCTGCATGGCAATGGAACCGTGTTTGAACAGATAGCGCATGACAACATCATAAAAGACATTGAGCAGCATGAGCATCATGATGCCGGCAGTCAGGTTGCCGAGGACCTTTGAAAACCGGTCGTATAATTTTTCGATTGTAACTAACATGAGACCATCCTTGATTTTAATTACATGTTTTCAATTTGCGGCGACTCAAATCATCAGCCAGAAATTAAAAACGGTGTGTCAGGCCCTCTGAAAGGATTTCTCCGGACAGAGAGCCTGGCTGTAATTAATGATTAGAGGTTGTCTTTCAGGTAAGAGTAGTCTGACATTCTGGTCCACTCTCTGGCTTTTTTCATGTATGCGGCCTGGGAATCGAGAATCTTTTTAAGCATGGGATTGGTAGCGGCTTTTTCTTCAAGAAGTCTCTGGTTTGATGCTTTCATGGCATCCATGACTTCTTTGGGAAAGGTTTTCACTTTAATGTTCGGGTATTCTTTGGCAATTTTTGACCAGGCTTCAGAACTCATGTGGTAGTTCTGGGTGTACATGTCATAAGCGGCCAGTCTCATGGCGGTTTGGAGAATACTTTTGTGTTTTTCCGACAGCTTGTCATATTTTTTCTTGTTCACCAGGAACTGCAGCTCGGTTCCGGGCTCATGCCAACCGGTATAGTAGTAGGGGGCGACTTTATGAAAGCCCATGTTGATGTCCATGCCCGGGCCGACCCATTCAAGGGCGTCAATGGTTCCTCTTTCAAGTGCCATGTACAGCTCACCCGGGGCAATGTTGGTAACGGTCAGGCCCAGGTCGGCCATGACTTCGCCGGCAAATCCGGGAATTCGCATTTTAAGACCTTTGAGATCTGCCAGCCCGGTGATTTCCTTTGCGAACCAGCCGCCCATCTGCTGCCCGGTATTGCCGCCGGGAAAAGAAAGCACATTGTGTTTGGCATAGGCTTCCTGCATCAGCT
>CAZLNA010000229.1:0-4366 GCA_964560485.1 uncultured Desulfobacula sp.
GGCCTGTACTGAACAGCAACAAAGGGCTGGCTTTCTCTCAGAGCCTGCTGCCCTGGTATTCAAAGATTGATGCGTACCACATGATGACCTGTACCATTGATGAGGCGGTCCGGCGTCTGATTGCAGTGGGCGGTGATTTTGATCAGATCGGCGGACTGGATAATTTCTGCTGGCCCAATATCCAGTACGATCCGGATAAGAATCCGGACGGGAAATTCAAAGCAGCCCAGCTGGTCAGAGCCTGCCGCGCACTAAAAGATGCGTGTGAAGCCTATGAAATCCCGCTGCTGTCCGGAAAAGATTCCATGTATGTGGACGGCCACCTCGAAGGCGCTTTTGGGGAGCGGGTCAAGGTTTCAGCTCTGGAAACAGTCCAGTTTTCAGCCACATCCGTGATCGACGATGTGACCCGGTGCGTGACCATGGAACCCAAAGTATCAGGAGACAAGGTCTATATCCTCGGGAAAACAGCCAATGAACTCGGGGCGTCTGAGTATTATGATCTTTTTGAGAAAACCGGGCTCAATCTGCCGCAAGTGGATTTTTCCGGTTTCAAGATACTCTACCAGACACTTCAGGCTGCCATTGAAAAAGAGATGGTTGCCTCATGCCGGGCAATAGCCCGGGGCGGTATCGGCGTTCACCTGGCGACCATGACCCTGGCGGGCGGGTTGGGCATTGAAGTGGCCCTGGCCGAGCTTCCCATAGATACCCGGCAAGGAGAGGTGGACACGGCAGCAGCCCTTTTTGCAGAATCTGCCGGCCGGTTTCTGGTGACAATAGCGCCTGAAAAAACAGCAGGTTTTGAAAAATTGTTCAAAGATATGCCGGTATGCTGTATCGGAACGATTACGGACAGCCATGACCGGTTGAAGGTTGAAGATCTCAGCGGCAGGCCATGCATTGACCTGACTGTGGAACGATTGCACCAAGCATTTAACCGTCCTTTTGGAGAGATGATATGAGCAAGGTGAACGCACTGATATTAACCGGGTTCGGGCTCAACTGCGACAATGAAACCGCCCATGCTTTTGAACTTGCCGGTGCAACTGCGCACAGGATCCATATTAATCTGCTGGTCTCCGGAAAAATCAAGCTGGCCGATTTTCAGATCCTGGCCTTTGGCGGGGGCTTTTCATGGGGTGATGACCATGGGGCCGGGGTCATCCAGGCGTTGAAACTTAAAAATCATATCGGCGCTGACCTGCTTTCTTTTATTGAACAGGGGAAATTAATCATCGGCATCTGTAACGGGTTCCAGGCCCTGGTCAACCTGGGGCTGCTGCCCGGGCTGGACAATGACTACACCCGGCGCAGTGTGTCTGTGACCTATAATGACTGCGGGAATTTCAGGGATCAGTGGGTTCATCTCGCAGCAGATCCTCAAAGTCCCTGTGTCTTTACCCGGAACATCTCTTTTGCCGATTTCCCGGTCCGCCATGGCGAGGGAAAATTCATCACAGAGGATGCTCTTGTAAAGACCCTTGCTGATAATCATCAGATCGTGTTCAAGTATGCAGATGCTCAAGGGGGACCTGCCAACGGAAGGTTCCCTTTAAACCCAAACGGTTCCATGGCAGATATTGCAGGTATCTGTGACCCGACAGGCCGGATTTTCGGCCTGATGCCGCACCCGGAAGCATATAATCATTTTACCAACCATCCGGATTGGACCCGGCAGGCTGAACAGCTCAGACGGGCAGGAAAAACCATTGACACGGGCAAGACAATTGGTATCGAGTTGTTTGAGAATGCAGTGACCTATATTCAGGACACCCTGTGCTAGGTACTTTTGTCAACTGCATTGTTGTTATTGCCGGCGGCCTTGCAGGATTGTTGTTTAAAAACGGCATTCCGGACCGTTTCAATAAGATTGTGATGCAGGCCGTGAGCCTGTCAGTCATGCTGGTGGGCATCAAAACAGCCCTTGGCTGTGATGAACTGTTGATCATCATCATCAGTCTTGCCCTCGGTTCTCTGGTCGGTGAATGGATTGATATCGAGGCCTATCTTGAAAAGGCTGGGAAGTTTCTTGAAAAACGGTTTTCCGGCCAGTCCAATAACTTTTCACAAGGCTTTGTCACCGCATCGCTCATATTCTGTGTCGGTTCCATGGCCATTGTGGGCTCCCTGGAGTCCGGGCTTATGGGAAAACATGATATTTTGTTTGCCAAATCCGCGCTTGACGGGATTGTCAGCCTGATTCTAAGCTCCTCACTGGGGTTTGGCGTGATCTTTTCCGCTATTCCTGTGCTGGTTTACCAGGGGACGATTACTCTCCTGGCCGGGGTGCTCAAACCTTTTCTGGTCCCGGAAGTCATAAGCCAGATGTCCGGCGCGGGAGGCCTGCTCATTGTCGGGATCGGCCTGAACATGCTCAGGGAAAAACAGGTGAAGGTCGGCAATATGCTGCCTGCCATTTTTATTCCCATCCTCTATTATCTGATCAAAAGTTCTGTTTAAGACGGTTTTGGCAAGACCTGGCCTGTGCCGGTCCAGGCCTGTAGGAAAAAATTACCGGGATCTTGACAGATCCTATCGATATGGGGAGCTGCCCCTGGAAAGATGACTTTTTTAAAAATTTATGGTATGGTAAGACAATTGAACCATTTTCTAACATGTTGTTAATACTGATAAAGCCAAGTGCTGTCAGAAATGGACAAGTTCAGCAGACCATAAACCGGTGCCGGGCAGGTGATCACAGGTGCCGCCGCCATCTGATAAAAGGAGAGACCCCATGCGATTGCAAGACCAGTTGGATCAAAGAAAGGCGCATTTTGAAAGCAGTGCGCCGGCTCAGACCCTTAAGATTATGCACCAGGCCACTGCTGATCTGCAGCAGTCGAGTATACTTGATTCAGCTTTAAAACAAGGAGATACATCTCCTGCATTCTCACTGCCCGGAGCGGACGGCAGTCTGGTTGATACTAAAACGCTGTTGCAGCAAGGTTCTCTGGTGATTAATTTTTTCAGAGGAGACTGGTGACCCTATTGTAATATGGAGCTGGAAGCTCTGCAGGCACTTCATTCAGATATCCGGCACCTTGGTGCTTCCCTTATAGCGGTATCCCCCCAGGTTCCTGAATTTGCAAAAATGGTAACAGAGAAACTCAATCTGACCTTTCCGGTTCTCAGTGATACTGGAAACAAAGTGGCCGCTGCTTTCGGGCTGGTATTTGATCTGCCCGAGGATTTGATTCAATTGTATCGTAAATTCGGCATTGATCTGGAAAAAGCCAACGGCAACACAGACTGGCAGTTGCCCATGCCGGCCCGCTACATTGTGGGAAAAAACAGCAGGATCATTGACAGCCAGATTAATCCTGATTACACCAATCGGCCGGAACCGCTTGAAATCATAAATATTCTCAAGGGTGAAACGTCCTGATCACGGTGCGATGAAATAGGCTTTCGGGCAGATGTCCGACCGGTTGAAGGCTTTGAGCGACTGAACGATGTTGTCTGATGCCCCCTGGCGGTCAAACGGGGAGTCCTGTTGAAGCAGTTCAAACTGGAATTCTGCAGACAGTCCGTTTTGAACCGCTGTCAGGATTTCATCAGGGTCAATCCCGCAGTCAATAATATTGCCTGTTTTTTCCTTGTCTGTCCGGTAGGTGCCAATACTGACCATGGGTTTTTTATAAAGCGAACAGATCAGTCCTGTGTCTGCATTATTGCTGATGACGACTGAGGAGAGCTTTACAGCCAGGCTTGAATCTGACAGGTTCATGGCCGGGACAGCGGCGGCTGTTGAAGGGTGTTGGTCGATAAACGCATCCGTCATCTCACAGATAAGTTTACCCAGCCCTTTTGGGGCCGGTTTCTTGAACACGATATGAAAGTCTGCAAGTCTTTCTCGATTGAGTCCGTCCAGAAGCGATTGGAAATAAAACGCATTCTGAGATCCCAGATCCGGGTCAGGATCGAAGTGGATCAGAATGTACTCATTTTTGTCTTCCCATCCCAGAGTGCTGTAAAAGGCAGAGGTTTTCTGATATGCCTGATTTCTGATCTGTTCGGCCACCAGGGAACCGACATTGTAAACCCTGTCCGGATGCTCCCCAAAGTCAATCACCCGCTGCCGGTATTTGGCCGCAGCTGTAAAATGTAGATGTGACAGTTTGGTAATACCGTATCCGTAGGAGTCTTCCCATTGACCGAAATCTGCTTCACCCCCCTGGATGTGGGCAATGGGAATATTGTTTTCCATGGCGGCCATCGCAGCCCTGAATGTATCCTGGCTGTTTTTGAACAATACAAGGATATCCGGGTTCAACCGGGGTATCAGCACGGGGTAGGAGAGAGAACCGAAATCATTGCCCGCTGATCCGGTATGCAATGGATCTGCCAGTAGCCTGACCCGGGT
>CAZLNA010000230.1:0-4354 GCA_964560485.1 uncultured Desulfobacula sp.
TATGGGAGAGTAGAACGCCGCCGGATTATTAGATTAAAAGGCTCTGTTCATCATTGCGATGCTCAGAGCTTTTTTGTTTTATCTTTTTTTTAACTCGCCATCCAAATTTAACCGGGGTCTGTTTTTTTATAATTTTGAGACGGTTTTGTGATATTTCTGCCGTACCTTGGGGTCTGAGCAATCACCTTCAGGATTAAGGAGTTTATGATGAAACATACACCCATCTGGTTAAAAAAAATTATCGCTGTCCCATTTGCACTTGTTATACTCGTACTTGCTTTGTCCGGCTATCCGGTCCTTACGATCCGGGATGCCGGGGCAGCGGGAGATCTGACCCTGTCAGCCAGCAAAGACACATGGTCTGAAACCATTTTTTATGTCACCTGATATGATGTTGGAAAATCAGCCCTGTCAGGGCTGAAAGGCATCTACAAGGTAAAAAACGGGTTTCTTCATTCAAAAGAAATTAACAGCGTCTATTATGATGCAGCGCTGATTTCTGTTAAAGAGATGGAAGCCGCATTGAAACGAGCAAATACTTACATTGGCACCGTGCCGTCTGAGGAATAGCAAGTTATTGCAGAGGAACTGTTTTTACTGAACAATCAGATCCAGCCGAGAGGAATCAGTATGAGCAGTAATAACAGATTCAGGCCATACAGCGATCCCAGGAACATTCGGTTGGTCCGGACCCTGGCATCGTAGCAGAAAAATGCGGCCAGAAAAAACGGGATATAAATTAAAATCCAGACGGTCAGCATTCCCCACCAGGGGTAGACCCAGTGAAAAATCGGCGAGGCAGCAAGCGGTATCTCGATCAGTGCAACGATGAAGGCGTTTACAACTGCAAAAACAATTCTATTGTTGATACCCAGGATTTTCATATTTTTATCTTCAGGCAGTATTTTAGACAGGATCAGGCCGGCAACGGAAAACATGAAACTGATTTCGATCCCAACGCCGATTAATATGAGGTAGGAGGTGCCTCCGCTTGCCGTCCACAGGGCGTGACCGGAAAACTTCTGTATCAGGGCATTCAGGATTTCAACAAACCAGTGGACACCGTATAATGCCAGTCCGGCAGCGATCTGGTTCCATTTTTTCTGCTCAATGGCGGTCATATATACATAGAGTACAAAAGCCAGGCATATGACAACAATCCAGTCGAGATTTTCTAGCTTTCGCAGGTTTTCCATGGTCTGCAGTGTAATTTCCGGATTTCTAAGCATGTCTGTCACCTGTCTTCAATAAATGGTATGTTTCCAAATCGGCTGTTTGTTATCAAAAGGCATCGGCCAGGTGGGAATAGTGATGCTTCCAGACCTGGCGCATTTTTTCAAACGGAAAATCCGCAAACCGGCCATGGTCGTTCAGATACTTCATATGCCGCCGTCCGGACAGATCATTGGGGTGAAAGACCGCATCCGTACGGCCGTCAAATTCCACGGGTTTGATATCGGCGGCCTCGCACATGGACCGGTTAAAGGCCGGTGTGGCTTTGATCCACTTGCCATTCAAAAGGAACTGAGTATAGCCGTGAAAGGCAAATATATCGGTCTGCATCAGGGCCATTAGTTTTTCGGATGTCAGGTAATTTTTAACGTCTGCAAAGCCGAGCCGGGCCGGAATATGTTGCGCCCGTGCCACGGCCGTGAGCAGAATGGCTTTGGTGACGCAAAACCCGAACCCTTTTTCAAGAACCGAGCTGGCTCGGAAAAAAGACCGGTCCGGTTCAATGTTAAACGGGTCATAATAAATATCATCGCGGACCGCGTAGAAAAGAGCGACTGCTTTTTGAGTATCTGTTTTGGCGTCATGACAGGCATTTTCTGCATAGGCCCGGATTTCTGGTGCATCATGGTCAATGAAATAGGTGGGGGTCAAATACGTGTCGGCTGAAGGATCATTTTCTGCGTTCATAATCGTTTTCCGTCTGCGGGTCAGGGCTGGGTTAATTCAAACCACGCCGGTTTTGATTTTTTGAATGCAATTACCATAGCATGAGCCGGAAGTGCTGTCATGCAGGAAAAAAATATAGCGTCTCTTGCCAGTCAGGGAGAATTGTATTTAAATGAGTTATCTTTTCAAACCTGCTTGGGAGACAGATCATGCCAGAGAATTGTGAAAATGACTCAGCAATAATGATTTCAAGGATCATGCTTCCGGAGGACGCGAATCCTGCCGGGATTGTCCACGGTGGCGTTATTATGAAAGAAATTGACAATGCCGCAGGCGTTGCTGCCATGCGGCATACCCGGAAGGTTTGCGTCACCGCATCCATTGACCGCCTGGATTTTTATAAACCCGCCTTTATCGGAAACCTGGTGACAGTCAAAGCCAGCGTAAATATGACCGGCACCACGTCCATGGAAATTGGCGCAAGGGCGGAAATTGAAGACCTGTTGACCGGGAAAATTACTCATCTTGCATCGGCCTACCTCACTTTTGTCGCACTGGGAGAGGACCATCGACCGGTGCCGGTGCCGGCATTCAAACCGGAAACCGAGGGTGGAATAAGGCGGCATAAAGAGGCCATGGCAAGGCGGGAATTCCGACTGAGGGAAAAACAGAAGGAAGAAGCCTGTCAGCAGCATGGTGATGACTGCTGAGAAGGGATCGATTCTAGTCTGATCCGAATTCAGACGGTTGGAGGCCGGTCAGATAATCGATAAACGCCTTGTTCTTTTCAAATTTGAGTTTTTCTTTTTTGATAAAAATCTGAAACTGATCAGCCGGGGGCTTGATTCTTGGAAAGGGGTCGATCAGGGTGTTTTCCGCCAGTTCCCGGATCACGGTATACTCGGGTACGAACCCGATGCCCAGCCCCAGAATGGCGGCATTGATGATGCCGCGGACATGATTGATCTGGACCACGGTTTTCAGGCATCTTCTTTTTTCTTCGGGGATGGCCTGTATGAAATTGGACCACCAGTTCAGTTCCTTGTCGTTGGACAGAATGCTGACCCGTTCCAGATCATCAATGGACCGGATCTGGTTTGTGTTCACAAATTCCGGGGACGCAATGGTGATGAACTGTTCCCTGAACAGAAATATCTTTTCAAGGTCCGGGTCTTTATGGTCCTCGCAGTCAATGGCCAGATCTACCTCATCCCTGAGCAGCGGTTCTTCAAGAAACGGGGAAAAATAAAAATCAAGATGGATGTTCGGCTGTTTTTCAAGAAACGGGGGAAGCTGTTTGATGAGAAACGATGTTCCGAATTCGACCGTGCTTCCGACCCGTACCTGCATCTTGGATTCCCTGCTGAAACGGGCAATATCCTGTTCGGCCCGTTCTATTTCTGAAAATATGGTTTCGCAGGACCGGTACAGGGCTTTGCCGGCCCGGGTGAGCGTCAGTGTCTTCCCGCTCCGCTCAATCAGCTGTGCATCCAGAGAGGTCTCCAGCTTCTTCATGGCGTGACTGACTGCCGACTGGGTGACGAACAATAGTTTGGCGGCCTGGGTGAAGTTTCTGACCTTGGCCAATGTGAAAAATGTTTTTAAGTGATAGAGATCCATTTTTTATTTTCCTGGTGGCTGTTCGATGATTGCCCGGGCCTTTTCAATGGCATTAATCAATTGAATGGGAAGCGGGTGGTCGGACTGATACGCCAGACCCACCACCCGTTCAAGCTGGATATTGCTCAGCGGCCGGATGGCAATGTCCGAGCGCTGGCTGGCTGAATGGCGGGGGACAATGGATATGCCCAGCCCGGCCGCTACCAGGTCAAGGGCATATTCTTCCGTATTCACCGTGGCTTTTGAATGAAACGAGATACCAAATTTTTTCAGGGCAAAGTCCCAGGGGTCTCGGGCATCACAGAATTTCCGGCTGATAAAGGGCTGCCCGTTCATCTCCTGGAGCATGACTGTTTCCCTGCTGCATAGCGCATGGCCCACCGGCATGGCCAGCACATACTCATCCACCCAGAGATGATGAAATGCCTCATCCTGAAGGGCCATGCTTTTTGAGATGATCCGGGCATCTGCATCCTCGTTCCAGTCCACAACCGTCAGGTTCAACTCCGGCAGGGAGGTGATCAGTTCCTTGATGATCATTCCCACCCGTTTGCCGGACAAAAAAGGCATTAATGCCAGGCGGAACGGAATCAACGCCGGTGTGATGTCAAACAGTCCCTGCATGGATTGAATTTCATTGATGACTTTGAGTGCAGACGGGTAAAGGTCTTCGCCGGCCTGGGTCGGGCTGACCCCTTTGGGATGACGGATAAAAAGCGGGCGGTCCAATTCCTGTTCCAGCTGGGCGATGCCCGCTGAAACAGACGGCTGGGAAACAAAGCATTTTTTTGCGGCCTTGCTGAAACTCAGTTCGTGATAGACGGAAATAAAATAC
>CAZLNA010000231.1:0-2746 GCA_964560485.1 uncultured Desulfobacula sp.
AGCAACGCCAGGACACATCTGATGTCGGCTATTCCTATATGTAAACAAAGGAAAATAAAAATGAATATCAATCACCACCCCTGTTTCAACCCCAAGGCCTGTAAAAATCACGGTCGTGTCCACCTGCCGGTGGCGCCGCGCTGTAACATCCAATGCAATTTCTGTAACCGCAAATTTGACTGCGTCAATGAAAGCCGGCCCGGTGTCAGTTCAGGAATCCTGAGCCCGGACCAGGCCATGGCCTATCTTGACCGGGTCATGGCTAAAAAAGGCAATATCGCTGTTGTCGGTATTGCCGGGCCTGGCGATCCTTTTGCCAACCCGAATGAAACCCTGACCACACTGGCCATGACCCGCAGAAAATATCCGGACATGCTCCTGTGCCTGGCGAGCAACGGCCTCAATCTTCCTGATTATATAGATGAAATTTCAGCACTTGACGTCAGCCACGTCTCCATCACCATTAATGCTGTGGATGCAGCAATTGGCAAAAAAATCTATTCATGGGTGAGGTATGGCAAACGCTCGCTTAATCCGGAAAAAGGGGCTGCCATCCTTCTGGAAAACCAGCTGACCGCAGTGGAAGCCTTAAAAGCCAAGGGGATCATTGTTAAAGTCAACACCATTCTGCTTCCCGGGATTAATGAAGACCATGTCATTGATATTGCAAAAGAAATGGCAGAAAGAAACGTCGATCTGTTCAATTGTATGCCTTACTATCCCAATGAAGGTGCCAACTTTGCCCACCTTGGTGAGCCTTCTAAAAAAACCGTAACCGAAATCCAGAAGGCAGCCGAAGCATATATTCCGCAGATGCGGCACTGCAAACGCTGCCGGGCCGATGCTGTCGGCCTTCTGGATGAGGTCGAACCGGACGCCGGGCTAATGGAAGAATTGCAGGCATGCGCCTCATTGGATCCGTCTTTAACACAAATGCCTGGTTTCTCCCCCGCCAGCACCCCTTCCAGCCACATTGCAGTCGCCACCCGGGAAGGGGTGCTGGTGAACCAGCACCTCGGAGAAGCAGACCGTTTCAGCATTTATGACATCAGTGGGGAACAGCCGGTGATGGTGGCCAGCAGAAAAGCAGCCGAACCCGGCAATGGGGATCTTCGCTGGCATTCTCTGGCCGGGAGCCTTCAGGATTGTCGTATGATTCTGGTCAGCGGTGCCGGAGACTCTCCCAAAAAGGTGCTCAAAGAGCACGGCATTGAGGTCCTGATTGTTAACGGCCTGATCGACGATGTGCTCAATGGCATCAAGCATAACCTGGATATCAGCCACCTGACGGCAAAAGAGCCGTTCAAGTGCAGTCACGACTGCACCGGCGCCGGCATGGGCTGCATGTAAAAAAAGGGGATAGCGGCCCAAAGTGTTCAACGGGCCCACTAATACAAACAGATAAAAGGTGCCTGTCTCATGGCCGGCATTTTCAAACACAAAAGGAGAATTAAATATGGAAAAACCCAAACATCACATACTGGTCTGCGCCAGTTTCAGGCCCAGTGGAGAACCCAAGGGCAAATGCCAGAGGAAAAACTCTCTTGAATTCCTCCCCTATATTGAAAATGAACTCATTGACCGGGCCATGGAGGGCGTGATCGTCTCCTCTACCTGCTGTCTGAAAATGTGTGATGAAGGCCCTGTCATGGTTATCTATCCGGAAAATATATGGTATGGCCGGGTTGAAACCGAAGATGCCATCGATACCATTCTCGATGCCCTGGAAGATGGAGAAGTAGCAGAAGACTATCTTTTATAAGGATTGATAAAGAATCAAGATGAACAGATCCAAAACAGATCCATCCAGAGATATCTGGCTGGTGGACACAACCCTTCGAGACGGTGAACAGGCCCCTGGGGTTGTTTTTCGAACAGCCGAACGGATGAACATCGCAGCATCACTGGCAAAGATCGGCATTGATGAAATTGAAGCCGGCATTCCGGCCATGGGTGATCAGGCAATAAAAGATATCAGACACCTGGTTGCCGGCGCCCTTCCCTGCACTCTCTCCTGCTGGTGCAGGGCAAAAGAACAGGATCTGGTTCTGGCGGCCCGCTGCAATACCCCGGGGGTTCACATCAGTTTTCCCACCTCTTCTCTTCTGCTCAAGACCTTTGACAAGGACGAAGCCTGGGTGCTTAAAAAACTGTCGAACCTGCTCGCATTTGCCAGACAATATTTTGACCATGTCTCCGTAGGTGCCCAGGATGCGACCCGGACCAGAATGGGTTTTTTGAACAGGTTTGCCCGTAAAGCGGCAGCAAAAGGGGTAAAACGACTCCGGCTGGCAGATACCGTGGGGATGATCAGCCCGTTTATGACAGCGGCCCTGATCCGCGCAGTGAAAGATGCCGTGCCCGGCCTCAGCCTGGAGTTCCACGGTCATAATGACCTGGGAATGGCGACAGCGAATGCCGTCACTGCGGTAGACGCCGGTGCTGACAGCATCAGCGTCACAGTAAACGGGTTGGGGGAAAGAGCCGGGAATGCCCCGCTTGAGGAAGTGGTCATGGCCCTGTTTGAAGTTGGGAGCTATGAAAAGGCCATAGACACAACCGCTCTTAATGATCTGTGTTGTCTTGTGGCCAGGGCCTCGGGCCAGAAGATCCCACCGGCAAAACCGGTCACCGGCACCCGGATTTTCACTCACGAGTCCGGTATTCACTGTTCAGGGCTTTTAAAAGAGAAAACCTCTTATCAGCTTTTTGACCCCAGGCAGGTCGGCAGATTAAAGACAGATTT
>CAZLNA010000231.1:2846-4347 GCA_964560485.1 uncultured Desulfobacula sp.
GGAGAAACAATCGCCCCTTCAGCTTAAAAATGTATAATTTCAATGCTTGAATCTGAAATCATGGCCAGCCCGAGATCGTCTGCCATGCTGATAATTTTATCCAGCTTGGCATTGACCACCCGGTGATCATTTCCCACAATAGTGAAACCGATTTGCGCCCAGTCATGACTGTCGTTGAGATCGATTTCAGCAATGGAAACATTAAACGCATTGCGGATGCGTGCGATCATGGATTTAACGATTTTTCGTTTGGCTTTGAGGGAACGGACATCAAAAAGACGCAGCCGGATCTGCCCTACGCCCACCACCATCCGCTTAAGGCCTTGAGTTAAGACATCTATAAAATGTTTCCTGCCTTAAATCCATCAGATGCTGTCCCACAGATCAAGGGCATCGCTGCCCTGACCCTCTTCGCAGAGGGATTCATAATCTGCCACCAGGTCTGCAAGCTCATTAAACCGTTCATTGTATTGTTCAATGCACTGGCACATTTCCCGGCTCCATTCCACCGGGTGCCGGTACAGCACCTGCCCGCCGGCACGTTCCCAGTTCTCGCCGGTATCTAACCCGCTTTCCAGAAGCAGTTCGCCTGCCGGTGACAACAGGGCCAGAATCGCTGTTTCAAGGATGGCAGGACCAGTGGTGCCGTCCACAGCATACTGATCTTTAGGAAAGCTTGCAGCAGTAAGGGTTTCACTGGCGTGCAGCCAGATGTCATCCCGGTTGATATGATTGTCAACACTGTCCGACACCTGGTCGATCATCTGGTTCATCTGCTCTTTGACGGGTTTGAGCCCCTTTTTCCCCAGGTCAAAAACCCGTTGCGGATTGCAGGATATTGCAGCACGGATCCTGCCCTCCATGCACTGGGCAGCAAAGCGCTTGCATTCAACCATAAACTGCCTTTGCAGAAATTCAAGCTCGATTTTTTTACTGTCTATTTCAAAAAATTTTTCTTTTGCATCCCGGGTCATTCTTACCTCTCATCTGCTGTAACAGCAGGGTTGGACAATTGTGGGTTCACTGCCTTGCAGCAATGATCTGGTTATAACTTTCCCATAATGCATAATCAATCTTTATTTTATCTCCTGTGCACCAGGATTCATTTTTCCTGTATCATCCTGGAAAAGGCCGGGGCTCAGGGATCAGGCCTTGACAGATTGCACCGTGCATCATAGGTATAGTAAAACAACTCATAAAAAGGAAAAACTAGATATGGCAGTCTGCCGGGATGCAGGAGAAAAAACAAACCAGAACGGGTTCACACTGATTGAACTGTCCATGGTCATGGTCATTGTCGGCATCATCATTTCCATCATGGCAACGGTGATGCCCAGCCTGGTCAAAACAGGAAAAATCAAAGAAGCAAAAGCCACCCTGAAAAAATATGATCTCGCCCTCCAGGGATATGCCATGGCCAACTACCGGCTGCCCTGGGCAGACAACACAGGTGACGGTCTTGAAGACAATGGTGTCTTTGTCGGCAATCTGCCGTTTGCAA